>DASYEA010001045.1:0-9262 GCA_036499265.1 Schlesneria sp.
ACGCAGAGGGGCAGGCACTTTTTCAACTGTCCAGAACAAGCCCGGTGCGTGTCTTCGTACACGTACCACAGTTCTTCGCTCCCGGTGTGACAAAGGGAATGAAGGCTGAAATCACGTCACGTGAACTCGCAGGTCGCGTATTTGAGGGAACCGTTACCCGTACCGCTCGCGCGATTGATCCAATGACGCGCACGCTATTGACGGAAATACAGGTACCCAACGAAGACCACGCATTGTTGACGGGGTCATACGTCCAGGCTCGCATGGATGTCCAGTGCCAGAAGCCTCCGTTACTACTTCCGGCAACCGCTCTCGTGTTTAACGCAGAAGGAACGCAAGTCGCTGTTGTGGGAGAAGGCAGGAGAGTTGAATTACGAGCGATCGAAGTTATTGGCGATTTGGGCCGAGACATCAGTATCGCTAAGGGAATCTATGCAGATGAGGATGTGGTGATTAATCCGGGTGACCGCATGACTGAAGGGATGATTGTTGAAGTTCAGCCTGCCGCTCCGGAGAGATAACAACTCACCCTCCGTGACGCGTTGACGCATTCACTTCGAGCTCGGGGCCATCTTGTCTCAGGATCGACATACACGTCCCCACCGCAACTCGACTTGAGTCTTCGGTTCGCGCCCTGGCATTTGAGACCAGGAAAGGCAGGAGCGCATTCTCCTCGCTTGCAGCCAACGGATTGTTTTGGTGCAGCGGTGAGCAGCGCTTGGAGCTGTGACTTGGGATAACGAGTCTTCCGGATGTAACCACAGCACTTCACCACCCACCATGGACGCACACGTCGGATGGACTAATGCACCAACGAGTATTCTCTGCTCACTTGGTCCACGTCCGAAAGTGTCACAACTATGTCCGTATTTGCACGGACAACTACGGATTGATGGCGCTCAAGACGTGTACAATTGGAGCGAAGTGCCATGTCCTCGTGACGGACAGCAGTAGTCGGGAAGGATTCACTGCTAGCTGACGCAGCTCTCCTTGCACTTCCGACACCGTCAAAGCCTGAGGGGGCAGACTGCCCGGCGAACGCATTTTCAATCGGGAAGGGCGAACATCATCAATGAAGTGTTTCTTGTAGCTTGCAGCAGCTTGAAAGCGCCACAGGCATGTCGCGCGTCGGAACTTTACGTCTCCCCACTGTTTGTGAAATCACGCAAATATGCTGAAAAACGAGGTCGTTGGTTTATTCTCTCTGCATTGCACGGATTGGTTGCCCCGGACACGGTAATCGAGCCTTACGATTACTCGATAAGACGACAGCGTGTGAAAGAACGCCAGCATTGGGCCTGGCGAGTTCGCGTGCAGATGAAATTCGAATCGATAATGAATTGCAGGTTTGTTGCTCTGGCAGGTAGTACCTACGTGAAGCCCTTTGCCAAGCTGGGACTTGAGATCAGCCAGCCAATGCAAGGATTGAGTATTGGCAGGCAGTTGCAATGGCTGAACCAAAGCATTGCAGCCGATGACAGGGAATCGCGTCTACGACTCGCTGCAGGAGAAGGATAGCGATCCTACAAACTCGATTTACATGGACGGCCGCCTGTTGTTTCGACTTCAAGAGAGACAGGCAACGAACGGTACGGCAGCGACAACAAGTTGCCAGCATGACAGGTCTGTCGTCCCAGGAAGGCGACATCTCATGTGCCGAGCCGACTCCGCCGGGAGGCTGTGACGAAAAAGTGTATCCGGTCGTGAAACTTCACCGCCCTGTGATGCAGTTGTAGAGCGCGCGGCGGAATGCAGTATTGTTGCGCAATACTCATCACGAATGTAAACATCAGATGACTTAGCAAGAAGGATTATTCGTTTATGACGCGTAAATTACTGACTTTGGCAATGGGGATGTTTGCATTAGGAACGGACAATTTTGTGGTAGCGGGGATATTGCCGGGTGTCGCGAAATCTCTAGGGACATCCGTAAGCTTGGCCGGGCAGATGGTCACCATCTACGCGCTGACGTTCGCTGTTCTTGCTCCAGTAATGGCAGCGATCGGAAGTGACTGGCCGCGTAAGCGAATGCTGGTGTCCGCGCTCTGTGTTTTTGTCGTTGGGAACGTGGTGACGGCCATTGGTACTGACTTGAATACGGTACTGGCTGGTCGCGCACTGGCGGGCGTCGGTGCGGCGATGTTCGCGCCGACCGCTCTGGGTGTTGCGGCGACTTTGGCCGGGCCAGAACGGAGAGGCCAAGCTCTTTCCTTAGTAACAGCTGGGTTGGCGGGGGCGACGGCGTTGGGAGCTCCGCTGGGCACGTTCATTGGAGGAATTAGCGATTGGCGGTCCACGTTATGGTTTGTCGCCGTGATTGCGGCGATTGCCGTAATCGGTGTCTGCGCTCTGTTCTCTGAGGTGCCGACGTCGACCCGCCTCACGATCCGGGAACGATTCGCTCCTGTGCGGGATCTACGAATTGCGCTCGTGTTGATAACGACCCTGTTCACCTATGGCGGCTTTTTGATGGTATACACGTACGTCGCACTCTGCCTTGACCGAGTCACTGATGGAGACGAACGCGTACTGGCGGCATATCTTTTCTTGTGGGGAGTCGCTGCGACAATCGGAAATTTGATTGCAGGACCGTTGGTTGACAAATTCGAGAGTCGCAAGATTATCAATGCGGCACTTCTGATCGCGATCCTCAATTTTTGTTTGTTTCCATGGACATCCGCAGATCCAATCACTGCCTCCTTTGCACTTGTTACGTGGGCGATTTGTGGATGGGGGATGATGGTTCCGCAGCAACACCGCTTGGTAACAACGGCACCTGAAATCGCTCCTTTACTGTTAGCGTTGAACAACACCGCTTTTTATATCGGCCTAGCGTGCTCGGGTGCGATCGGAGGGCTCGTCATCGCCGTGGTCGACCGACACTTTCTTAGCCTTGTCGGAGCGGCAAGTCTGCTCATTGCCCTATCACTTGCCGAATGGGCGCACATCGTGATCATCCGAAGGTCTGAAGGCGTATTGCAGCCGGGACTATCGTAGTCGATTGCCATAAATTTCCACACGGAGAGCTGACCTCTAGTTCACACCGCGACCACGCCTATCGGAAAATGAAACCGTAACGACGAGTTATCGATCTTGAAGATTGGAACCGGCGTATGACACGAACGTGGCAGAGAACCTTTCCTTAAGTGGCGGTGTCATTGAGCGGTGTGGAGTCCGGTCGTGTGGTATCAGACGGTGTAGAGAGGCCTCAACTCGATGATGCGGCGATTATCGAGTTGACTGCCTTCGTATCAAAATCGAGGTCTTGTGATGATGGACGGAGCATTAGCGGGTAATCTTTTTGCACCGACGACGATTGGCGTCTTATCAGTTCCAAATCGAATCGTCATGGCACCGCTCACCCGAGCGCGAGCCGACTTGCAAGGCGTGCATACACCGCTGGCTGCGGACTATTACAGCCAGCGCTGTTCAGCTGGGTTGATGATCTCGGAAACAACAAACATTTCGCGACACGGTACTTGCTCGGCGTTCTCGCCGGGAATCTATACTGATGCGCAAATTGCGGCATGGAAGATTGTGACCGATGCTGTTCACGCTTCTTTTGGCCGCATCTTTGTCCAGCTCTCGCACGCAGGTCGTTTTTCGCATGTGAGCCTCCAGGATGCCGGAGAAGTTCCCGCCGGGCCGTCCGCAATACCAGCCGGAGGACAGATATGGATCGAGAGCGGTTACACGGCACCGTCTGAACCGAGAGCATTGAGTCTGGCCGAAATTACCGAGGTGGTACTGGATTTTCGCAAAGCCTCAATGAATGCGAAGCTCGCGGGATTTGATGGGGTCGAAATTCACGCCGCGAATTGCTATCTGCTCGATCAGTTTGTTCGCGACAGCACAAATCGGCGAATCGATCACTACGGTGGTAGCCTAGACAATCGTACACGGCTGCCGTACGAGGTAGCGGAAGCCGTGGTCGGCGTGTTCGGTGCGAACCGAGTTGGTATTCGCCTTTCTCCGCTAACGACGGCCATGGGCGACACACCGCTCGATAGTGCCCCTCAAACAACCTACGAATATTTGTGCGAACGATTAGGGGGGCTCGGTCTTGCATATCTGCATTGCATTGAAGGTCAAACTCGCGGAAGCAACAAGGCACATGAATTCGATTTTCAAGCGTTGAGAAATCGATGTGGCAGTCGCTACATCGCCAACAACGGCTACGACTATGAACTGGCCTCGCGAACGATTGCGAAGGGCCAAGCGGATATGGTTTCTTTTGCGAGACTTTTTATCTCAAACCCTGATCTGGTGGAGCGATTTCGCCAATCGTTACCCCTTGTGGAGGCCCCGAAAGAGTCATATTACGGCAGGGGATCGCGTGGCTATACGGATTGGATGTAATCGTACCGGCGATAACGTGCGATCGCATTCGCTTGCTGGTGTCTTCCGGTGTGAGCTAACAGCTTTCGCAGGCTCGCCGCATCAGCAGCCGAATCGGTAGAAAGGGGTGGCAAGTGCGAATACTCTTCATAGGTGACGTAGTTGGACGTGCTGGTGTGAACGCGGTCCTAAGCTATCTGCCCCCGCTGTTGACTGACTGGCAAATCGATTGCGCAGTCGTGAATGGAGAGAATTCCGCCGATGGCGGATTCGGTATCACGGAGACCAGTTTTCGAGAGCTTCGCGCTGCTGGTATCGATGCAGTGACTCTCGGAAATCATTCGTGGAATCGGAAAGAAGCCCTGACACTCATCGAGCACGAGCCGTGCTTGATTCGGCCGATTAATTACAATTCATCAGTTCCGGGTCAGGGCTCCACTCTGATTACCGTAAATGGGGGTCGACGCGTTCTCGTGATCAATGCGCTGGGACGACTGTTCATGGACCCCGTTAACGACCCATTTCAAGCAATCAGCCAGGCAATCGAAGCCTATCCGCTTGGTCGCGAGGCAGATGCAATAATTGTTGACATGCATTGCGAGGCCACGAGCGAAAAGCATGTCACCGGGCATTTGTTCGACGGCCGGGTTAGCCTAGTTGTCGGCACCCACACGCATGTGCCAACTGCCGATCATCAGATTCTACCCAACGGAACGGCATTCATTAGCGATGTGGGGATGACAGGGGATTACGACTCCATTGCGGGAATGCAAAAAGAAGAGCCCATTCGTCGATTTACTACCGGGATTCCTCATTGGAAATATGAGCCTGCAATTGGCGCGGCCACACTTAGCGGGATTGCAGTCGAGACTGACGATCACAACGGACTGGCTCTCAAAGTCGCTCCAGTACGCATTGGAGGGCGCCTCCAGGGCGCGCTTCCGAACTTTTGGATAAGTGAGTAGCTCACAGCTACCACATCGACTGTACATCAGGTTTTTGGAAGTGACGACGGTACTGCCTCACTGCCGTTTTAGAAATCTGTCGCTCATGGCACGCTAATTGGCTGTTCGCGTATCAAGAAGTTCAACAGCGACAAAACAGTCGTGCCTAGAATTGGTGCGTTCATGAGCAGCCATAGCGACTGCTCTGACAACTTCCGATTACGTCCCGATCCAACAGAGGAACCCAGCGATGCCAACATCTGAGCAGGCGAGCGTCGAGAAAATCAAGGAAGGGAGCGCCGGACTGCGGGGTACTATTGCTCAAGAACTCATGGATGGTGCCGACAACATCAGTGACGCCACGAGTAAGCTGCTCAAGTTTCACGGGGCATACCTGCAAGATCATCGAGACCTTCGTAAAGCTCGCAGGAACGCGGGGCTTGGCAAACTCTACACGTTTATGGTCCGAAGCAAGATCTCTGGCGGAAAGATCAATTCCACTCAGTTCTTGGCTGAGCTTGCTCTTGCCGATGAATTTGGCGATGGAACACTACGTCTCACGACGCGGCAGGGCACGCAGATTCATGGTGTTGCGAAATCTGATCTTTGGGCCACAATCCATCACATTAACGCGATTAAGTTGTCCACGCAGTCGGCGTGCGGAGATGTTGAGCGAAACGTCGCTTGTTGTCCAGCACCTTTTAATCAAGATCCTGTTCGTGGCCAATTACAGGAGTTAGCCGATCGGATCGCAGAGCATTTGCGGCCGCGGACTCGTGCCTATCATGAAATTTGGATTGAAGACCCGGAGAACGCGCAGAAGCAACTCGTGGTGGGCAGGCCTGACGAGGATGAACCCATCTACGGCGCGATCTACCTACCGCGAAAATTCAAGACTGGAATCGCCCTGTGTTCGGATAACTGCGTGGACGTGTATACGCAGGATGTGGGTTTGCTGGCAGTCGTTCAGAATGACTCTCTTGCAGGATTCAATATCCTCGTAGGAGGAGGAATGGGGACGACGCCCAGTGATAGTCAGTGCTCGCCTGCTCTGGCCAAAAGAATGGCCTTTGTCGAGCCCGCCCACGTGCTTACCGTGCTCACGGCGATTGTCCTCGTCCAACGAGACCATGGTGACCGTACGAATCGCAAGCAGGCGCGTTTGAAATACCTGATCCGCAACTGGGGTCTGCCTCGTTTCAAGGCCACAGTAGAGGAGTATTTGAGCTCCGCAGAACGCCTCTGCGGATTGCCGCCGGGAACGGTCCCTCGACCACTCATGACGCCGGATGCTGCGGATGTGGTTGCACACATGGATCATTTGGGATGGCATGAACAAGGAGACGGAAAGTGGTTTCTTGGGCTCCCTATCGAGAATGGGCGCATCGCGGATGGTTCAAGTGTGCAACTCAAAAGTGCGTTGCGACAGATCTTTGGATCGCACTGCACGTCTGCTCGAATAACAGCCCAGCAAAATCTCCTGCTTTGCGACATCAGCGCAGGAACTCGTGCAGCTATTGATGACATTCTGAAAGATCACGGCGTAGCCACCATCGAGCGAATCAGCAACGCTCGTCGATTCGCCTTTGCCTGCCCGGCGATGCCGACTTGTAGTTTGGCAATAACGGAGAGCGAGCGAGTGTTGCCGGCCATCATCGATGACCTCGAAATGGAACTTGCTCGGCTTGGTCTTGGCGATGCTCAGTTTGGAATACACATGACTGGTTGTCCGAACGGTTGCGCGCGTCCCTACAATTCGGACATCGGCATCGTGGGGCGGAGCGTCAATGGAAGAACAGGCGAGGGGAAGTACACGATATTCGTCGGTGGCAATTTGCTCGGGACACGAATGAATACCCCCTACGCCGATCTGGTGCCCCAGAGTTCGATCGTATCGACATTGAGACCGTTGTTCGTCCGCTTCAAGCAAGATCGCTTTTTGAATGAGTCATTTGGTGATTTCTGCCATCGAGTGGAGCAGCTACGGCTGCTTCCTGGGGGTATGGAGTCCACTTCGAACTGCGGGAATTCACAAACTCCCGAACCAAGCTCGCTTGGAATAGCCAATGGGTAAGCCGCATGTCTCATGATGTCGTCATTGTCGGTGGTGGCATAGTCGGCCTTTCAATCGCATATGCTCTAAGTCGAAGAGGCATTCGACCTACGATTCTGGATCAAGGCAATTTCGGTCGTGAGACATCCTGGGCTGGCGCGGGGATGATTTCTCCGCAATCCGACGGGCCACGGCTCGTGGCGGAGACCTTACGTTCCTGGAGCGCTCAGCTCCACCCACTTTGGTCAGCAAGGCTACTTGTTTGAGTCGGATCATCATTGCTCTCGCTGCCACCGGCCTGCGGAATTCAGAGCTCGCATCCTTACGATGGTCCGATATCAACATGAATGCAGGCTTAGTTACATTGACGGACGAGACAACAAAGCGATCCCGGCGAGGTAAGGAAAAGCGAACGACAAAATCAGGGCGCGATCGAACTTTCCCGATTCACGAAATGCTTCATCAAGTGTTACTGGCAATGCCGCGCCACGCTGATGGTTTGATCTTCCACGGACCATTAGACGGTAAAATCAAAGCTGATACCCTTCGTCGCATCTTGGTCCGCGATGTGCTCACGCCCCTTGCATCTCAATTTCCATCAACGGATGATGAATGCGGTTTCATTGATGGGCGGCTACACAGCTTCCGGCATTATTTCTGTTCCAACTGCGCCAACAGCAAAGTGCCCGAGCGAGTTCTTATGAGCTGGTTGGGTCATCGAAATAGCCGCATGGTTCACCGCTATTAACATCTGCACGACGAAGAATCGATTCGCCAGATGAAACAGGTGAAACTGTATTGAAAGCAGCAGCCCAGCATCAGAGTGATGATGGGGAAGTCCGAGTGTTTGTTAAGTAGGAGACAACTCGCCCAACCGGCGATTGAGAATCTTGTGACTAAGACCTGTCCCCACGTTTGTCGCTCCCTGATTGCAACTCACTTCTCTGTAAGTGGTTGCAGCGACAGTAGGAAAACAAACGGAGAGGGAGGGATTCGAACCCTCGGTGAGCTTGCACCCACACTGGTTTTCGAGACCAGCACAATCGGCCACTCTGTCACCTCTCCAGGTTTTTCCCCGTCTTCTGTTGGAGCAGATGGCGGGGGCGGGATGATAATCGGATTGCCGGTGGAGTGGCAAGGCTCACGCCCATTCACTTCGCGAATCCGGAAGATCTTATTGGGTTAGTGGTTAAGACATTGAATCTGCGGTACTCAAGTAGCGACAGCTTGTTTCGCGGCCGCATCCAATGCCTCATAGGCTCCAAAATCGTTGAACCAGAACCGCTTCGCAAATCGGTAAGCCCAGCTTCGTTCGGGAATTTCTTGGCCGGGGCCGTATTGGCTGGGGCGCGATTCCATCGCCACCAGTTCGGCAACGGCGGTCTTTCGCGCCGTCTGGTCTTCCGCGTTGTGCAGGACGACTAGTTCATGTAGCAGGTCGGGGCGTTCCAACACGATGCAGCCGCGGGTCGATTTAGCGGCGAGTTGGCGGAAATCTCTCAGGAATTCCGACTGTCCAATGACATCTTTGATATGCCTTTCATCGTGAATCGATTCGCGAGCGAACTGAATGATCGGGCAGGGTTCAATGCCACCCCACGGGTTGATGTGGTGCGTCAGTCCGGATGCTGCAGGACAAATTGCCTGACCTTCGCCGTCATAGTACGCATCGATGATTCCGATCGGCTTTTTGACTCGCATGTCGACCACGAACTTGCGGATACGCAATTGCTGTTCGCGAGTGAGCGATAACTCGGGTTGCGGATTCGGACCCATCGGGCGATAGACGTGGAACCAAGCGTACATGGCTCCCATCTCAATCAGCCGATCGAGCCACGCTTCATTCACCAGGTCATCAATGTTGGTCTGACAGACGCTGGTGCAAACGCCCGTGATCACTTTGTTCTTCAGGCAGTTTTGCAGGCCT
>DASYEA010001046.1:0-7033 GCA_036499265.1 Schlesneria sp.
ACTGGTGCTGGGCCTTCTCGTAAAACGATGTCCGCCATCTTCAGGCGATTGGCGGCGGCTTCGGGAGAATCGGCAGCGGCGCGGCTGTCGCAGATGATCAGTTTGGAGACGCGTGACGGATGCCGCTGCACGAACTGCCAACCAATGTAGCCACCCATCGACAGGCCGCAGAACGTGACGGGGACTCGAACGGGGAGGGCTTCGAGCAGGTCGGCCAAGTCATCGGCGAACTGTTCTATCGAGACGGAGTACAGCGCTCCGTCGGTGCCGCCGAAGCCGCGGAGGTCGGGAGCGATGACGCGGTGCGTGCGCGAGAACTCAGCAATCTGAGCTTCCCACATCGTGTAGTTGAGCGGGAATCCATGCACGAACAGAATGACGGGGCCTTCGCCTTCATCCACCACTCGAAAGCGAACGCCGTTCACGTCAACTTCACGCAACATTGGATTGGCTCCTTCGAAACGATCGCAAAGAATGACACAGGCCGGACGAAGCCGGCCTGGTTAGATCATCGTGGCAAGTGGACGTTTGACGAATCAAACGGTTCCGGTGTTGCCGACCATGCGTTGAATCTTGGCGCGGCGTTCGGCGCGACGACGAGAGCGGCGGCTGGTTTCGCTTGGCTTTTCATAGAATTCGCGCCGACGCATTTCCTTCTTGATGCCGGCATGCTCAACCAACTTACGAAACCGCTTCACTGCATCGTTAATCGACTCGTTATCCCGCAACCGCAACTTGACCACACAGTCCTCCGTCAGGGTTATTCAAGAACTACCCAAAAATACCGCCGGTCGACCGGCACCATCGCCGAAACCTCTGAAGCGGACCGAGGATTCTAGCGGGTGGGCAAGTCAGTGGGAAGTCAGGCCGAAAATTGAATTTCTGGCGAGTCTTGAGTGGTCGGAAAGTGGTTGGCCGGAGAAGAGTGGTTTCGAGGAAAGTGACGCAAGTCTCAATGGTTAATGATATTAACGCAAAGTCGCAAAGGCGCGGAGACGCAAAGGAGAAAGCAGATAGATCAGGAGGTGGAGAGCTCCCTCCTCTTTGCGTCTCTGCGCCTTTGCGCCTTTGCGTTGAATCCGCCGCCATTTCGGGACGGAAAATGAGGTGTTAGCGACCCCGATCTTCCGTGGGATGTAGCTCGTTCCAGATGGCCGTGAACCACAGCAAGGCGGCTCGCTTTTGGCCGAGGCTGCTGAAGTGGCGTTTTGATTTGGCGTCGCCTCGGTTGTCGCCGCCCAGGATGTCGGTATTGGGGCCGGGTCGGAATCCGGGCAGCTTCCAGAGTTCGGCGGTTCCGGTGCGGATGCGACGTTCGCCGATCGGGTCGTTGTAGACTGTTGGGTGCAGCGTCGATTTGGCGAGCAACCAGGGCGGGTTAAATCCCCAGGCCTCGGCTGCGGCATCGTGAATCTCCTGCATATTCTTGATGTAATCGGTGGTCGATGTTTTTTCGATCACGTCCGATTCGCCTTGCTGCCACAGCACGGCGCGGAACGAACCGATTTCGCGTCCCACGTCGCGCAGTCGTTTATGCAGAGGGCCGTCCGGTAGCCACTTTGTTGTCGAGGTCGCGCCGACCGACACATTGACGAAGGCCACCGGGACGCGCAATGTCGGGGCCAGCAGATCACCGAGTGGCGGCCAGATCGATCCGCCGTCGCCATTCTGGGGTGGAGGGTCGTTGGCGATGCGCCAGGTTTTTGTGGGCCAGTCGTAGGTTGAGACCGCTTGCGAGGCATCGGTCACTTTCATCACTTCGTCATTGTGCCCGCCGGCGTAGGACTGCCCCGCGACGAGGAAGACTTCGCCCACACCGATCGGTTCAACCTGGCCCTGAGCCGTGATCTTTTCTTCGTCGATGCAGCGAATCTTTAACCTGTACCAACCTCCTGCGGGAGCTTCGGCCAACCCTTTTAGTTGTTGATCGTTTCCTTCATCTTCAAGGGGATACCAGCCATGAGTGCTTCCGAAGCCGTGTTCCAGCAGTTCCAGTTGGAACTCCCATTTTCCCGTCACGCCTTTCGGTTTCGCCGCTTTGACAGTGATATCGGTATAACCGAGTTCCGGCCCGCCTGGTTCATGAACCGATGACAGATTTGGATCGAAGCCTTCCCTCTGCAGAACCTGAAACGGCTTTGGCTGCTCAATCACGAGCTTGGCCGGTTCTTCGGCAAAGCTTGGTGCGCAGATCAAAGTGACCATTGCGGCCAGCAGGGACACGTTGCGACAATTCATCGAGAGAACTCCCGTTCAGCAGCGAATTCAGAACGCGATGATCGTAAAACGGTGGGCTCACTTCGACAATTCGCTTGAACTGCCGATTGGAATAATTTGTGTTGGCATTGGCGACTGATCGGAAACGAGAACCGTTAACAGAATGGCGCGATCGCGGTTAGTGCGTGTCGCACTTACGTGTCGCGTTGGAACATGGGTTAGACTAAGCGGATTTTCGCTCGCGGGACGCCACACGTACGTGGGGTGGTTCTAGTAGAAAAACACCTGACTGGCGGGATTTGAGTCTGTCATGCCTGATTGGTCGTATCGCACTCTTTTTCAGCCACTGTTGTTCTCGTTTTCGGCGGAAACGGGGCGGGACTTGGCACTGGGGGCGATGGGGCGACTTAGCCGTTTGCCGTTGGGCCCGACGATCATCGACTTGTTCGGTCACATGCGACCTGACGTCCGTCTGCAAACGCATTTGCAGCAACTGACAATCGACAGTCCGGTCGGTATCGGGCATCTCGTCGATCCGCACGGGGTGGCCACTGCGGCCATGTCTCGATTTGGGATTGGTTTAATCGAAGTCGGGCCGATCGCCGTCAGCGAACTTCCGCTGCTCCAATCGATGCAGCGGCGCGAGATGAACAACGCAATTCGAATTCCACAGGCACCGTTCGCCGACAATGTCGACGATTGGTCTGACCGGCTGTCTCGATTCGATCGTCGGTCGGTCCGCGTCCTGGCTCGAATCGTCGTGGCGGCGAACACGTCTGCGGAAGAAGCGACGACGGAATGCCTGCAGTTGCAATCGCGATTGGCTCCCTATGTCGATGGGTTTGTGCTCGCGACGGTCGACGAGGCATTGCGAACTCGCTGGTCACCAGATGCGTGGCGGCAGCATGTGCAGACGATCGTCACTGCGATCAGATCCGCTAACCAATTGGCCTGCGTGGCAATTCGAGCTGATTTGAATCCTCATCAACTCCATTCAATGATCGCCCCCGCCATTGAAGCCGGTTGCCGAGTGATCCAAGTCGAAAGTCGTCTGGTCGATGCGCCGGAGGGTTGGCTCATCGGGTACCTGGCGCTGAAATCCGTCAAATTGACAATCGATCATCTGCGAGCGGAATTTGGTGCGGGCGTGTCTGTGATTGCCGGCGGTGTTCACGAGCCGATTGACGCCATTGAGTTGCAGCGTCAAGGCGCGGATTGTGTGCTCGTGGATACGGGGCTGGTCTATTCCGGACCGGGACTGCCCAAGCGAATCAATGAAGCACTCCTCTATGCAGATTTGATGAAGTCGCGTGAGTTGAATCCGTACACAGCGAAATTATCGCGACCCTCGTTGCCGATTCAGAAGTACACGTGGTTCTGGAGTCTGGTGTTGGGGGCGGCGATGCTGTTGGGGGCCGTGCTGGCGTTTGGCATTGCGTCAACTCGCGTCATTCTGCCCTATGACGAAGTCTTCGTGGGGATGTCGCGTCAGGAGTTGGACATGATCAATCCCCGACTGCTGGCGTTCATGCAGCACGACCGCGTGACGTTGTCGGGGACGATGTTTGCGATTGCCTCGCTGTATCTGTGTTTGTCGTGGTACGGCATTCGTCAGGGGATGCATTGGGCGATGGTGGCGGTGCTGACATCGGCCTTCTTTGGCTTTGTCAGCTTTTTCTGGTTTCTGGGGTTTGGCTATTTCGACCCGTTTCACGCGTTCGTGACGGCTATCATGTTTCAGTTTCTGCTGATGGCGTGGCAGGGGGATCTTGGTCAGGCGCAACTGACATCGCTTCCCAACTTGCGTGAGACATCTGCCTGGCGAGCGGCTCAATGGGGACAACTGCTGTTCGTGATTCATGGAGCGGTGCTGGTTGGCGCGGGCGTCGTGATTTCGGGTGTGGGGTGTACAGAGGTGTTCGTTCGCGAAGATCTGCAATTTATGGATACCTGCCCGGGTGATCTTTCGCTGGCGAATCCGCGACTCATTCCATTGATCGCTCATGACCGGGCCAGTTTCGGCGGGATGCTGATCACGACCGGGGTGGCGGTATTGTTGACGGCGCTGTGGGGATTCCGGCAGGGAATGCGCTGGCAATGGTGGATGTTGCTATTGGCGGGGATTCCCGCATACGGTCTGGCGATCGGTGTGCATTGGGCCGTCGGCTACACCAGTTGGTGGCATCTGGCTCCGGCTTATGGCGGGTTAATCCTGCTTGTTGCAGGCTTGGCGCTGCTCTGGCCGTGGCTGGGGCGAGTAGATCCTGTTCATCGCGACGAATGGAATCGGCTGTTGTCGAGTTGACTGCCGCGGCATTCCCCTATCTGATGCGTCGCAATCTTGTTTGACTTGGTTTCAAACGGACGATTGATGTCCGCCGACTGATGTAGGGCGAATTGGTGACGCAACGATTAACGGTTCTGGTAACTTTGCTGCGAGTGTTAGGACTGATCAACTTCGCAGCGGTCGTGGCTGTTGCTGCACCAGGCCGTTGGATTGCCTGGTGTCATGAGCTGCTGGGAATGGGATCGTTTCCCACGGCGCCAATCGCCGGCTACCTGGCACGGTCGACATCGCTGTGGTTTGCCTCATTCGGTGTGCTCTTGTGGTTTGTCTCGCGTGATGCATGGCGATATCGCAGCCTGATTGCCTTTTTAGGATGGGCGATGGCGGTGCAGGGATTGTTCATGCTCGGCATTGATTTCGCTGAACGAATGCCCGGTTGGTGGATCGCGATGGAAGGTCCGACGTGCTTGCTGTTGGGTACATCGATCTTGAGGCTGGTTGCCACAGTGTCGGCTGAAATTGAGCCACCTCGTGTGGGAGAATAGTCTCGATTCTGATGCGGGCCTATGATGAAGCCTGCAATCAGCACGAAGTGATTACTGGCGCTGTTGGCGTCGATTGCTTGTGATTCCAGATTTGGTTTGAAAGGGTTGGCGATGGCATCGAATGCAAAGCGAATTCTGATCTTCGTTGGCGATGATTATGAAGATCTGGAACTGTGGTATCCCAAGCTGCGGCTGATCGAAGCGGGGTACCAGGTGACTGTTGCTGGGCAACAATCCGGAAAGGTCTACGCCGGGAAGAATGGGTATCCCTGCACATCGGATGCGCTGATCTCTGACATGAAGTCGGCAGATTTCCAGGGGGTTGTTTGCGCTGGAGGATGGATGCCCGATAAGCTGCGTCGTGACCCGAAAGTGCTGAGCCTGACTCAAGAATTCGCCGCTGCCGGCAAGTTGGTCGCGGCGATTTGCCACGGTGGCTGGATCCCGATTTCGGCGGACGTCTATCGTGGAGTCAAAGTGACAGGGTCACCGGGGATCAAAGACGATCTGGTCAATGCGGGCGGACTGTATGAGGACGCCGCTGTGACGGTGGACCGGCACTTTGTCAGCAGTCGCAAGCCGGATGACTTGCCACAGTTCTGTCAGGGGATGTTGAAGGTACTGGGATAGTGTCAGGTAGGGTGCGTGCAGTCTTCGGAACGCACCATATGCATTATATTGGCGCTTGATGGTGTGTTCCGAGGACTGCACACACCCTACGGTCTACGATCAGACTTGCTCGGTGAGGCGTTTGACGAAGATGGTGGCGTAGGCACCTCGGGGGAGGACGAATTGCAGGGTGACTCGGTGTCGGCCGTCGTTCATGTCGTCTTCGTCGGCGTGCAGATTCAGATCGCGCGGGATGACGATGGCGGCTCGTTCGCCTTTTGAGAAGAAGGCGTCGCGTGGGTATTTGACTCGCACTTCGCGGAGCGCGATGCCTTCATCTTCAACCACCGACTCGTAGAGCGACAGCAGCGGGCCGGGTTCCAAGTGCAATCGCGCTGAGGGTAGTGGTAAGACGGTCTCGGTCAAGGCGGCTCGTTCGGTATCGGTCAGGTCGGTATGAAACGGCACGTTGGCTGTGGCGAGTTCGACTTTGAAGAGTCTTGATCGATCGACTTGCTGCTGCAGCCACGCCGAGAGGATCAGGTTCCAGAGATCGCTCTGAAAGGCCGCTAGCCAGAGGCTGCGCATGTCTTGCCGAAACAGTGCGAGTGCTTCGCGGTAGCGAGTGGGATGATCGCAGAGATAGGTCACAATGCTGCGCCGTGAACACTTGGGCAAGGCGGCTTTGCATTCGATCCAGCGGTTCCAGTGGTCGCGGATCGTCTGCTTTTCGTCGCGGTCGCCAGGACGGTCGTGAGGATTCGATTCGGCCAGGGCCAGCCAGAGGGCTTTTTCGTAGTCGCCCAGGCACCAGGGCTTGGCAATGAACTCGCCCGATTCGCCGAGTGAGCCGAATCGTTGATCGTCGAAGTAATTCGGCACGCCATCGCGAGCGATCTGGTCTTTTAGCGAGACGATGCGTTCCGCGCTCTCGCGAGTCAAATTCCGCATGACGACTCGAAACCGATTGGCGGCGATGTCGTGCGGACCGAATTCGCGAACCGCTTGACCCTGGTAGGCCAACGTGAAGTGGTCCTGCTTCATGTCTCGTCGCGGTCCATGATGGATCGTGACCCACTGACGAGTGACAGCGTGTTTGTCTTTCAGGCCGCCATAGCTGATCTGCCGTCGCGACAAATTCCAGCGATCTGCAATCGCGGTAATCGCTTCGGGTGTGCCGAGTGATCGTTTCGTCAGCAGGTAGACGGCAAACGAACCACTCCCCAGTTTGAAGTCGCTGAGTTCTTCGACTTCAAAGTCATCGGGGGTCGTTTTCAGTTTCATCGAAGAAGGCATAGTGGCGAATCATAAATGGAAATTAAGGAGATCGCGAAAGCAGAACCAACGGCAGTTATTGTAATGAGCCTGCTGCCGT
>DASYEA010001047.1:0-3343 GCA_036499265.1 Schlesneria sp.
CCAGAACAATGTGGTCTTGATCCCCATCGCTGGAACAGTTCATTGGCGTTAGCCCGCGAATGGACCGAACGAACCGACCGGGTCCCTGGTGTTGCCGTGCTCGTCGCCAGGAACGGGATGACACCCGGCGCGCAGTTCTTCGGTCGGCAACGTGTTGGCGCGAATTCACCGCGTCTGCATCATGATGCCATCTTCCTGATCGCGTCGATCACGAAGCCGATAGTCGCCATGGCTGCGATGCTGCTGGTCGAGCGAGGTCAGTTGGCTCTTAATGATCGAGTCTCCGATTACCTTCCCGAGTTTGGCAAGCAAGGAAAATATGGCACCACGATTCGCAACCTGCTGACTCACACATCTGGCCTGCCAGACATGCTGACCAACAATGTCGAACTGCGGCAGGCGCATGCTCCTCTAACAGACTTCGTGAAGCAGACATGCGAGATTGCTCCTGACTTTCCTCCAGGTCGTTCCGTCCAGTACCAGAGCATGGGCTTTGCGGTACTAGCGGCCATCATCGAACAGATCTCTGGCCAGACTTGCGCTGAATTCTTAAGGCAAGAATTCTTTTTGCCATTGGGGATGAAAGAGACTCGCCTAGGCGCTCCCGATGATTGGTTTGAAGGAACGCCGCCAGTTGCCGATCGAATTGCTGAGATTCGTGTCCCCGTCGATCAGGTACTCGCCACCGATTGGAACTGGAACAGCCGCTACTGGCGACAGCTCGGAGCCCCCTGGGGCGGACTATTGACGACCCCAGCCGATCTCGGCCAGTTCGCACAGTTGATGTTGAATGGCGGCCGTGTCGGCGACCGCCAACTGCTATCCGCCGCCACCGTCGGTGCATCAGTCACCAATCAGCTTAGTCCAATGAAAGATGTTCCCGAGGAGGATCGTCGATTCCGCGCTTGGGGCTTCGGTTGGCGGATGCATTGGGCCAACCACGCGAATACGTTTGGCGACCTGGTCAGCTCCAGCACCTACGGGCATTGGGGCGCGACGGGGACGGTGTTGTGGATCGACCCCGAACGCCAGTCGTTCGCTCTCATTTTGTCGACTCAACCGCTGGACCCCAACGGGGCACCGCTGCAGCGACTTTCGAATGCGATTGTGGCTTCGTTTGATTGAAGCGACCGTTCAAACCGACGGGCGTGTATGCTCAGCCCACCAGGCTCTCGCGTTGGTGCCGTCCCATTCCATGGCGTCTTCGCACGCTGACAGTGCTTGCCCCAGTTCATCGGCGCTTGAATAGCGGTCGGTGGGATGTTTTTCGAGGCATCGGAGGACGACTTGTTCAAAGTCGTGGGGAACGGGCAGCAAATGAGACGGCGGCAAGACATCGTCGTAAGCATGAGCTTTCAAAATCTTGAGTGCGCTCTGTCCATCGAAAGGGGGCTGACCTGTTGCCAGGAAATAGGCGATGGCTCCCAATGCATAAATATCGGCTCGGTGGTCTTGCAGTGATGAATCTCCGAAGCCCTGCTCGGGGGCCATGAACAGTGGTGTCCCCATCAAAATGCCGTTGATCGTCAGAGTCGGATTGTCGTTGCTGTCGAGTCGCTCGCCGAACTCCGCATCTTCCGGCATCGAAGATTCTTTCACCAAGCCGAAATCCAGTAGCTTGGCCACATCGCTCCGGCGTCCCACTTGTGCCGCAAATATGTTGTCGGGCTTGAGGTCTCGATGAACCAGCCCTGCAGCATGGGCTTCGGCAAGTCCGTCGCACGCTTGTCCCAACAGATAGATGATTCGAGAAACAGGCAACGGTCCGTGCTGCTGCACCAATTCGGCCAAATTCAGCCCCTGCAATTTCTCCATCACGTAATAAAAACTACCGTCGTCGGTGCGGCCATAGTCATAGACTTCGACGATGTTTGGATGTGATAGCTGAGCGGTCGATCGAACCTCGCGTTCCAACATGGCGAGGGCTCGGCGATCCAGTGACTTTTCTGGACGCACCATCTTCACGGCGCAGCTACGTCGCAGCAGCCGGTGCTCGGCATGATAGACCTCGCCCATGCCGCCGGCGCCTAAACGACCACCAATCTGATATTGATTCAGCCGCCGCGCCTCAAACACGTCCTGGCGCAAGGTCGCGAGAATGTGAACCCCGTACAGTGACAGGGATCCCGCGACAACGGTCATCGTCAGATTCAAGCCCAGCGGCTCAAGGTAGCGGTGCTGTGCGATCAGGGACTGTACGTCGGGATGCCATGCCAAGATGATCGCCTCTGTTGCTAGAGGATAAAAAGCGAGACAGACAACGATCGCCGCAGCGGAACGAAGTGTGTTAGGGATCAGAAGGGTGTACGCCAGCAGCAGGGTGAGAGAGTTAATCAAGCCGTTCTTCGCCGAGATCTCGATGGCGTGGTAGTCGCTGTGGATGGCGGCGGTCACCATGATGAAAAACTGAAAGACGATGAACGCACCTGCCATCAGTCCGAAGATTCCTGCTTCAATCAGCTTCAGCCCGAAGGGAGCGATCTTGGGGCGGAGGGAAAGATGTGTGTAGGCTCCAGCGAGCCCAAACACCGTCATGAAAGGGAGTACGGAGGGGAGCCCAATCAGCAGACTTTGAATGGAGATAAAGCTCCACCACAATGACAGGTAACTCGCGGCAGCTCGCAACCGACTTTGCCTGAGAGCGCGGATCGCTTCACCCGGTATGCGAGATTCTGGCTTACCAACCGAAATGCGCGGCGAGGAAGACGCAGGCTTGTATGTTTTCGGCGGCGGCGGCGAAGAGCCGTGATCGGGAACCATTGTTTGCTGTAAGTTGATCATCGCTTCGCCCGTCAGCACTAAGTCTGGCGATGGTGGTGACATGGTGCTGAGTCTTCCTTGATTTGGCCATGTCCGGCAGTGAGTTAACTGTTCGCAAAAACTTCACCACATCCAGTTACGTATTCGGTGCCGAGGATTTGCCCCGGTTCTTCACTTGGTCACCGAAAACACAGAATTACCGCCGAAAAGATTCAGACATTCTTAATGCTGGGGTCTCAACAACAAGGTCCATGAACACTCGCGGAAGGCGGGAAACTCGAAATCGATCACTGAAGTATTGCACTTTCATTTGATCAGACATAGTTGATCTGTCTGGAAACAGGAATGGGCAAATTCGGGATAATCAGGTACATCTCGCTTCCCCATCGTGGATCTGTCTGTGACGACCAAAGCATTCCAGTTGAGTTGTCCGACTTTTCGGAGATCATGCCATGCCAGCACCTTACTATGCTCGTCGTCTTGACTCTGGAACGAATGACTCGCCGATTGCCACTGCATCACGAGGGACACTTGGGCACGGGCAGCAGCCGCTCGATCTGATTGAGGCGCGGGCGCACGTTCT
>DASYEA010001048.1:0-8843 GCA_036499265.1 Schlesneria sp.
ATTCGATGGCCGACGGCCTGCCCGCTCCGCAAGTTCGGAGTCGGCTGATTATTGAGTGACCTGTGTCGTTTGGACCGTTGCCGCCGTACCGTGATGTGCGTCGTAAGTGTGCGACATGCTTTGCACCAAATGCGAGATCGACTTGTCCATTGGCTTGAACAGGATGTTCGGGAAGACACCGAAGACGATGGCAAGAATCACCAATGTGTAAGAGACCAGCCGTTCGCGTGGCAGGAACGGAATGATCGCTTCGGGGTGCGGACCCTTGTATTCAGGACCCAGATAGACTCGCTGGAGCGTCCACAGGATGTAACCAGCAGTCAGAATCACACCCGAAGCGGCGATGATGGCTAGCAACGGACTGAAGTTCCAACAACTGAGTACCGAGAAGATTTCGCCCACGAATCCACACAGGCCAGGCAGTCCCAGACCAGCGAAGAAGATCACTGCAGCCAAGCCACTGTATTCAGGCATCAGCTGAGCGATTCCGCCGAACTTATTCAGGTCACGATGATGAACTCGGTCGTAAAGGACACCGACCATAAAGAACATGCCCGTCGACGAGATCCCGTGAGCAATCATCTGGAACATGGCGGCGTTGATACCCATCGCCCAGTAGTCAGCTCCAGAGGTCTTACCGTCAGTAATCTTCCAGACAGCCAGGCCCAGCAAGACGTAACCCATGTGACTGACTGAGCTGTAAGCGACCAGTCGCTTGAAGTCGGTCTGAGCCATCGCGGCGAACGCACCATAGATGATGCTGAACACGCCGAGTGCCACCAGGAAGTAGGCACAGTATTGAGCCCCGTAGGGGCACAGTGGCATTGCGATTCGGATGATGCCGTAGCCACCCATTTTCAACAGCACGCCGGCCAGGATCATCGAGATCGGGGTCGGGGCTTCCACGTGGGCGTCTGGCAACCACGTATGGAATGGGAAGGAAGGCAACTTAATGGCAAAGCCGATGAACAGCATGATGAAGGCTGCAAGTTGCAGTGCTTCGCTGAAGGGAACAACCTTCTCCTTACCTGCGGGAATGTTACCCGCCGCGATGTCGGCCAGTTCCAAGAGATCGAATGACATGCCACTATTGAAGTAGAACATCAGCATGGCGATCAGCATCAATACGCCGCCCGCCAGGGTGTACAGGAAGAACTTGATCGCAGCGTATTCGCGACGAGGTCCGCCCCAGACGCCGATCAGGAAGTACATCGGCAGCAGCATCACTTCCCAGAACACGTAGAACAGGAAGAAGTCGAGCGACAGGAACACGCCCATCATCCCTGTTTCCAGGATCAAGAACAGGATCAAGTATCCCTTAACGTGCTTGTCGATGCTCCACGAAGCGATTGCGGCAAGCAGGCTGACCAACCCGGTCAAGACGACCAGTGGCATGCTGATGCCATCGACACCCAACGTGAAGTTCACGTTCCAGGTCGGAATCCAGGGGACCGAAAACTTGTGTTGCATGCCAGCTTGAGCTGGATCAAAGCTGCCCCACAACTGCAGCGTCAGCACGAACGTCAGGGCGGTTCCCAGCACCGTCCAGTAGCGCATGCTTTCTTTGTTCTGCGAATCAAACGCCAGCAATCCGAGCGACCAGACCGCTGGCAGGAACACGATTGCTGTCAGCAGAAATTCCGAACTAAACATGATTCTCAATCTCTTGAAACGCCGACCGAAACAACCAGTCGAACGAGCAACGTCTGCGAACTATTTAGGAAGCGATGTAAACAGCAAGCCGAACAGGACAACAACGCCGACGGCAATCCACATCACGTACTGTCGCAATTTTCCCGTCTGAACCACCTTCAACGAATACCCGACAGAACGAGTCGTGCTGCCGACCATATTCACCAGTCCATCAACCATGTTCTCGTCGAACATTCGATCCCATTTGGAAACAATCAGCGTGATCGATGCCGATGCGTGCAGAATGACATCGAGGACCTTCTTGTCGAACCCGGCGCACCACGCCGAGACGATATGAACGGGCTGAACGAAGATTGCGTCATACAGCACATCGAATCGCCACTTGTCGACCAGGAAGTCGTAGACCTGTGGAAACTGTCGTCGAATGTCGTTCGGATTGATGACTCGGGCGCCGTAGATCACGTAGGCGAAGGCCGAACCCGCAAAAGCCGCCAGCAAGGCCAGCATCCCTGCCTGTCCATGCACCTTGTGAACGTCGCTGTGATGACCCTGATGGCTCGGCAGAATAATTTGAGCGGGGCCGCTTGATTTGACTCGCTCGGTTGCTGGAACGGTTTCGCTGAATGCGATCATGCGATACAGCGGACCTTCTTCACCAGCGCCGCTCGTCAGGAACCAACCCCACGCACACGTGGCCGCCAGGATCGACAGGGCAATCAGCGGCGTTGTCATCACTCGTGGTGATTCTTGACAGTGATCATAAACGTGTTGATCGCGTGGTTCCCCATAGAACGTCAAGAACCACAAGCGGAACATGTAGAAGGCCGTGATTCCGGCAGTGACCAGTGGTGTGATGAACAGCAGGATATGGACAGGATTCAGTTCGGAATAAGCCAAAGTCGATGCGACAATCGCATCCTTCGAGTAGAAGCCCGAGAAACCGATGTTCAGTACCGGGATCGCCAAGCCAGAGATCGCAATCACACCGATCAGCATCGTGTATGCCGTGATCGGCATCTTGCGTCGCAGGCCACCCATGCGAGGCATTTCCTGAACGTGATGGCATCCTGCGATCACGCTACCGGAGCAAAGGAACATCAGCGATTTGAAGAACGCATGCGTGATAAGGTGGAACAGTCCGGCTCCCCAGCCGCCAACACCAATGGCCAGCATCATGTAGCCCAGTTGGCTGATCGTTGAATACGCCAGCACTCGTTTGATGTCGGTCGCCACGAGGGCGATTGTGGCGGCAACGAAGAGTGTGATACAGCCGATGTATGCGATCACCAGCAGGACTTCAGGCACGAACACGGGATAGAACCGCGCTGCCAGATAGACCCCCGCAGCCACCATTGTTGCCGAGTGGACAAGCGCCGAAACAGGGGTGGGGCCTTCCATCGCGTCTGGCAACCACGTTTGCAGCGGGAACTGAGCACTCTTGCCGATGCAACCGGCGAACACTCCCAAGCCAGCGGCAACCAGCAGCAGATAACCGATGGTCGAAGGCTTTCCGTCTTTCTCAATGTGATGACCGTGAGCATCCTGCAGAAACACTTGCTTGCCGTCTTCAGAGACGTCCATCACACCGTCGTTGCCGCGAATCATCGTGAACAGGCCGGGACCCGCTTCGGTGTTGTCGAACTGGAACGTTCCGCACCAGGTCCATAGGATCATCAAACCGATCAGAAAACCGAAGTCGCCGACGCGATTCATAATGAACGCCTTGTTGGCGGCATTACTGGCGGATTTCCGTTCGATGTAGAAACCGATCAGCAGATAACTGGAGATACCGACCAGTTCCCAGAAGATGAAAACCTGGAAGATATTGCCTGCCAGGACCAGTCCGAGCATCGAGAAGCAGAACAGCGACAGGTAGGCGAAGAACCGATGGAACCGGCCAGGACGCGAGAAGTGCCCATGGCTCGTATGGACCTGGTGATCCTCATATTCCTCGGTCAACTCTTCCGTCATGTACCCGATGGCGAACAGATGGATGCAGGTCGCGATAAACGTGACCATCGTAAACATCATCAGCGTCAGGCTGTCGATGTACCAATCCAGGGACAGGCTGAGCTTGCCGAATTGGGCGAGCTTGTAGAAGGTTCCCGAATAGGCTTTCGAAGCGGAGGCGTGTGACTCTTTGTGTTCATCGTGCTGGTGATGACCAGCAGCGTCCCCTGGCTCGTGAGCCGCATCAACGGCAGCGGTCGCATCGGCTGGATCTGCTTGCGCGGGAGCGACTTCGCCATGATGATCGCGAGCTTCAGCATCGTGGTGTTCGGCGTGTTCTTCCGCCTTCAGCACGGCCCAGTCGGTGTGACAGCCCCAATACACCAAAGCCGATGCGCTGCAGAGGAAGCCGATTCCGATACAGGCCACAGCGCAAAGGGCGGACGACTTACTGAGTCGATTCGACCAGCGCAGCCAGTAGATTTCGGCGACGAACCCGGCGAGCGGCAACAACCAGGCTACCGTCAACAGGTTCTTCAGGACTTCGCCGGTTGCTTGATGGTCCATAATTCTTCGTTGAACGACGTAAAAAGGTCAAAGTCGGTGGCCGCGAGAAACTAACCCTGTAGTTCGTTTCCGCGATCCACGTCGATCGTCAAGTGATTGTTGTAATAGTTCAAGGCGATTGCCAAGGCGACCGCAGCTTCCGCGGCTGCCAGCACCACCACGAACAAAGCTGTTGCCTGACCATCCAGGCCCAGTGGCGTATAGCGCGAAAAAGCGACGAAGTTGATGTTGGCTCCGTTCAGAACCAATTCAACTCCCATGAGCACGCCGATGCCGTTCCGCTTGGTCGCCATGCAGACAACGCCGCAGACGAACAGCACCGCACCGACGAACAGATAGGATTCCAGTCCAACTTCACCCATCAAATCACCTCTACTTCCGCGGTCGAACCCTCACTACAGGTCCACTCCAGGGCCGGAAGTTGCCCGACGCTTTGCTCGTGCCAGATACGCGGCACCAATCAACACAACCAACAAGTGGATCGAGATAATTTCAAACGGCAACAGATACCCTGGTGCCAATGGCTGGCCTGCAGGTTGATTCAAATCACGATCGGGTCGCAGTCCGAAGAAACTCAGTCCAAGCTGACGGACGGTTCGTCCCGATTGACGACGAGCATGGACTGCTTGAATTGCCTCTTCGGCAGCCGCCTTCTCCTGCGGAGTGGTGGCACTGGCAAGTTGCTCTTGAAGATGGCGATCCTGCGTCGCGTCGACGACAGCCGGCGAATCACCTGCTGCCGGAAGACGAGCTGAAACGTCAGCCCAATCGACAGAGTTGATCCCGAACAACAAGACAAACAACAACACCAGTCCCACACCACTGCCGAGCATCACTTCGGCTGGCGAAGCTTGAACTCGGATTGTGTGTCCGCTGGCGGTCAACATCACACCGAATACCAGCAGAACAACAGTTCCACCGACATAGATCAGCAATTGTGCGGCACCCAGGAAGTCGGCGTGCAACAAGAAGAACAACGCCGCGACCGAACCGAGTGAGACGACCAGCCAAAACGCCATGCGGACGACGTTTTGAGTCGCCACAACGGCAACCGCGCCACCACAGGTCAGGACGGCAAACACCCAAAACAGTAACTGCTCGGTCATCGTGCCACCTCCGAATGATTCTCAGCGATGGTGGATGACGGAGCCGACGGTGCGACTACGGATGCTACTGATTTCACGGGGGGGCCAAAAATAACAGGGCGGCCTTTAGTCGAATTGACAATCAACGGCCAGAAGACGGCACCCAAGAACAAGAAACAGCTAATTGGCACCAGATACTTCAGGCAGGTTGTCATCACTTGGTCGATTCGCAGGCGAGGCAGAGTCCAGCGAACCCAGATCTGGAGAGTCACCAGCAGCGATGCCTTGATCACGAACACATGAGCCGCAAACAGGTTAGCGATGTAGCCACCAAGATTGAAGCCTGCAATCGGCGTGTTTGGCATCCAGTCGCGCAGGCTGCCGAAGATGGCTTCGGGAATCACGATGCCCGTTTCCCATCCACCCAGGAATAGCAGTACGGCGATTCCACTGACCGCGAACATGCTGGCATATTCTGCCAGGAAGAAGATCGACCAGCGAAAGCCACTGTATTCGGTGTGAAATCCCGCCACCAGTTCACTCTCAGCTTCCGCTAAGTCGAACGGGGCTCGCTTCACACTCGCGGTGGCAACGGTGAAGTAACAGAAGAACGCGAAGAACGCGAACGGGTCATGGAAGATGAACCAGTTCCAGACTCCACCAGTTTGCATTTGGGAAACGACTTGCAGATTTAGCGAACCAGCAATCAACAGTGGAATCAAAGCACAGATCGCCATCGGGATTTCGTAGCTGACCATCTGGGCTGCTTCACGCATGGCCCCAAACAGCGCCCACTTCGATCCGCTGGAATACCCGGCGAGAATAATTCCCAAGACTTCCAGTGACATCAACGCCAGAATCAGGAACGCCCCGCATTCGGCAGCGACACCAATCCAGCCGTCAGCCACAGGAAGTACCATGAATGCCGCAAAGGATGCGACACCAGCAAGATATGGTGCCATCCGGAAGACGACGCTATCGGCGTCCTTCGGGACCAAGTCTTCCTTCTGAATCAGCTTAATTCCGTCGGCGATGGTCTGCAGCCAACCGAATTTACCGCCGACTCGTGTCGGACCAAGTCGGTCCTGAATACGGCCGGCGACTTTGCGCTCCAACCAGATGTAGAACACGGGAAGCCCGCCAAACAGTCCAAGTAACAGGCTGGCATGGATCACCGCCGCAAGCAAAAACGCTATTAGCGCTACGGTTTCCGAGTTGCCTGCAAACTTCAAGAAGTTCGACAGGAAATTTTCTAGCGTCAATACGGCAAGGGGGCCGTTCATTGTTCACTCGTGTAGGCGTTCAAAAACAGCGCGCAGCGCAGGCGTCTAGCCACGATCGGCGAGGAACTATGCCAGATGGGTTTCGGCGATTCAAGCGACCACCGAGCAAAACCCCCGCTATTCTCAGAGTCGCGAATTTTCAGCCTGACAAGTATGTCAGGCTTCCCCAATCGCATCGATCACATAGTCGCGCAGTCACACAACAGGAATGACCGACGCCTTCGTCGGTTTCCTGTGTGTACTGGAGTAAACGAATTGGGCAGACCCATCGGAAGTCGGTGCTACTTCTTGGCTTTCAACGCTGCTTCCGCAGTCTTGCGAACTTCCTCTGATGAATCTTTAGCCGCCGCCGCTTTCAAGGCTTCCTGAGCGGGGGCCGAACTGGCACCGATTTGGCCCAAGGTACGAGCGGCCTCGATCCGCAGTTCCACTCGGTGCGATTCTTGGAGAGTCTTGATCATGAGCGGAATTGCGGTCTGGATCGTGGCGGCGTCAGGCGCAATCTGGATCAGAGCCCAGGCGGCCACTGTTTGTTCATGGTGATTGCGACTCTGCAGCAACCGCTGCAGGGCGGGTACTGCCTCTTTCGCGCCGGCACCGATGCGTCCCAAGGCATAACTTGCGGGGCGGCGAGCTACGGGGTCTGGGCCATTAACCAGGGCAATCAGTTCGGGGACGGCGGGTTGGCTGGCCGCTCCGATTTCCGCCAGGGCGACGATCGCTTCCAGTCGGACATCGGGAACTTCGTCGGCGAGGGCTTTTTGCAGTTCCTTCACGGCACCAGAGGACTTTGATCCCAGTTTGCCCAGTGTGATGGCTGCTTCTCGGCGAACTCGAGGTCGATCTGATGATAGAGCTGCGGCCAGGCGTGGCACGGCGATCTTGGCGTACTCGGCATTATCGGGTTCAAGCTGCAGCAAGGCCCAGACGCTTGCGAGGCGCAGCATGGGGTCGTCGGAGTCTAGAGACTTCTTCAAGGCCTCGGTGGCCGTCTTGGATCCAATCTTGCCGAGTGCATAGGCGGCGGCTCCGCGATAGGCGAAACCTTTTTCGTCCATCAGCTTGATCAAAGCGGGCGTGGCAGCAGCGGCGGATTGGCCGATGGAGGCGAGCGAGACAGCCGCTTCTCGGCGAGTTTCCGCATCTTTTGAGGATAAGGCTTCAGTAAGTGCCGGGACGGCATCGCTGGCGTCAGGGCCGATTTCCCCGAGCACGGTCGTCGCCAACTGCTGAAAATGGGCGACCTTCAGCTTCTCAATCAAGACAGGCACGGCTGGCTTGCCGATTCGTGCGAGGGCACTGGCTGCGGCAACCGTCACGGAACCATGAGGATCGTCCAATGCTTTGGCCAAGGCAGGAACCGCTCCCTTCGCGTCTGCTCCGATGCTTCCCAACGCGGCCGCGGCGTTCTGTCGCACGATTCCGTCTTTATCTTCCAGGGCCTTCGCAAGCTCCTCCGTGGCTGGAGCCGCTGCGGCACCCAAGTCACCCAAAGCATCGGCAGCGTGAATTCTCACGGCTGGCTTGTCGCTTTTCAGCTTGCCAACCAAAGCCGTCACCACTTCTTTCGGTTTCGCTCCAATCGCGCCGAGTGCCCGCATGGCGTGCCAGCTGACATCGTCATTGTCGGAACCAACTGCGGTCAGCAACGCATCGACAGCTCCCGCGGCATCGGCCCCGATCGCTCCCAGTGCGTCGGCCGCATTGATTTTTGCGGTCGCGGCGGAGCCTGCCAATGCGGCCTGGAGTGGAGCAATCGCAATCGGGCCGGCAGCAACCAATCCTTGAGCCGCCTCTGCACCGAGTCCCCCTGACTGTGCCAATCCTGTCACAAGGACGGAAATCGCAGCGGCAATGTCTGCTTTTTCGTGGATGCCAATCGATGTGATGGCGAAAGCGGCACCGATTGAAACTGCCGGATCCTTCGATGCCAGCAGCGTTCGGAGTTGAGGCAAGGCGGCTTTCGCGTCTGTCCCGAACAGTCGCAGTGATTCGATCGCGCTTTGTTGCAGAACAGGAGTTTTGCTGTCTGACAAGGCCCCAATCAAGGCGGGGACAGCCACGGCAGCGTCGGAGTTGATCCGGCCCAAAGCAATGGCCGCTTCAAGTTTGAGGCCGAGGTCATCTTTGCCGAGCAGCTTGACCAATTGAGGAACAGCAGCAGCCGCTCGCGGACCCATTTCGCCCAGCGATTCCGCCGCGCTCACCTGTTCGTTCGTCGAACCGGATTCGAGTTGCTTCGTCAGCGAAGAGACGGTCGGTTCCGCAGCGGTCGCAATGCCGAGGGCCGATGTAATCAGTAATG
>DASYEA010001049.1:0-2384 GCA_036499265.1 Schlesneria sp.
CGCGTTTAAATAGTCCCACCAGTCGGCTCCGAATACATTGCGCGCCTGAGGTTGTCCCGTTCGGATTGCCGCGCCGAGTTCCGTCCATCCCTTGTACCAAGGCCCGCCCATCGCTTCGATCATCTTCTTTAGTGACGAAGGCGACGAGGCCGTCAGCGTCTCGGAAAGCTCCGTTGGGCCGAATCTGCCGCCCGTGTCCTCACTGAAGATGTGGACGCTCGCGCACGCACGGAGAACACGTTCAAGAGAATCCGGAACGGCGTCGACTCCCCAGGTAATCACCATCTCACCAGCGCTCAGCGGACCATGTTCTTTCACTAAGTCCGGAATTCCAAGCCTCGTCGCCTCAGCCATGACTTTGGTCACCATGGCCCCCATAGCCATTTGGAGGACCGCAGCCTGCGCAGGGGAGGGTTGTTGCACTGCTGCCGTTGATTCCATTTAGGTCTCTCCTCATTAACAAGGCGCACGTCGTGCAAGTGAAGGAAATACTTTAACACAGGTTTGGCCGTCAAATCTCCGCTTTCGAGCGCCGGATTTGGCGCCGCTCTGCGTGCGGGAAGACGGGCCACCGAAAGGCCAGTGTTGCCATCGTAACCCAAATCAAACGTTGCAATGTAGTTAGTGCCCGGCACCGTAACAAAGCTCTGCGTCACCCCGCCGTGCGTCCCGACATCGACATAGCCAGTCAGGGCTAGGCGGCGCACGGTCTCTGGCGAACGTCGGCTCCAGCGGAGGCAAGCACCGGTCCGCTGAGGAGAACCAGTTCTGTAATCAACAATTGGCGCTCCCTTTGAAAACCACAGGTGAGGCCCGATTCGCCGTTTTGACGGAAAAGAAGCTCGGTTTTGGGTTATCCGGAGTGCCCGAAACCGCGAATGCATGCGCGGAATCGTCGCCGAGCGGATCACCGGCGTAGCCGTGCCGTATGCGCGACAATTATGCCGTTTGGGCGAAGTTCATGTCCTGATAGGACGAGCCCTGGGCGAACGTCCTGGTCAGCGCCTGATGAATCGGCTCGGCATGCCGACTGGCCGACAGACACTACTCCGGCAGGTGACCGCGGCCGCACGCCGGGCGATCTGCGCTGCACCGATCCGGGTGTTGGGGGTCGACGACTGGGCATGGAATAAGGGGAAAATCATTCGGCACGACCCTTATCGATCTCGAGCGCAGCGTAGTAGTGTTGGATTTGTTGCCGACGCGCTCGGCTGACTCTCTGGCCGCGTGGTTGGAAAAACACCCTGAGGTGATGCTGGTGAGCCGTGACCGCCAGGGCAGCTACGCCGATGGTGCCCGTCGTGGGGCACCGCAGGCGAAGCAAGTGGCCGACCGGTTTCATCTCACACTCAATCTGACGCAGGCGGTCGCTCCGCTGCCAACTACCCTCAACCTGCAAAACGGGCATTTCGTTCAGGAACCGGTCGAGCATTGGGGGAGCCAGCACCAGAGCCACCGTCATATCGGAGGTTCAAAGCGCGGGACGCCGACCATCTATGCGCAAGGCGACAGGGCGGCTCACTTCCGGCAGCACCAACGAAACGGTGGCGTTTTATTTCAGAACTTTCACGACGAAGTAGCTGATGGATTTCGGCACTTCCCTGAACCAGTGCGGGGTGCCTGCCTGAACGACGATGGCGTCACCTTTCGTGAGATGGTGCGATTCGCCGCCCTGTATTTCGTTGCCCAGAAACTGCCCGGGTTTGGTGAGCTTGCCGCCCAGCATTTTGCCGCCGGTTACAAACGTGGCCTCGCCATCCTGGACGTAGATCACGTCTGTTTCCTTTTCGTGGAGCTCGACCTGCCCGGCCTTCTCACGGTGGCCACCCTGAATAATCAGGTTCGGGGCGGTGAGCATCACGCCGCCCTTCGCGAGCGCTCCGGCAACTTTGTCATGGCCAAGATAGCTGGCGGTGGCGGGAGTGTCGGCGGCGGTCAGCAAGGCGCAGGCAATGAGGAACGAAAGAGCGGCAGTTAATTTCACAGCGTGTATTCTATCGCGGTTGCAGGCGGGCACGCGATCGTATCGGGCCCGGACTGTCTGCCGCCACGGATGATATGCTCGACGACTAAAGGATCGTGGATGAACAAGGCGGATGTATCGAGGCGGAGATTCAGCCTGTTGGCCGGAACGCTGGCGGCCGGACAGATCCCGTTGCGGGGGACGAAGGCACTCACCGCGCAGGATGTCGCCGATCGGATCCAAACGCACCTCGGTGGCGAATGGCAGGGATTCGGGCCGGACGGCTTCAAGGCTGGCGATCCGAACACGCCCTTGAAAGGAATCGCGACCACCGCGATGGCCACCATGGACGTTCTGAAACGAGCGTCGAATGCCGGCGCCAACCTTGTCATCACGTATGAACCGACGTTCTTCGGACGGC
>DASYEA010001050.1:0-6527 GCA_036499265.1 Schlesneria sp.
GATCCCCATAGTCGTGAGCCGCTGGGAATGCTGGCCGGGTCCGCAATTATCTTTTTCGCATACATTGGCTTCGATTCTGTCTCAACCCATGCGGAAGAGGCGAAGAATCCGCAACGCGACGTTCCCATCGGAATTATCTCATCGCTGGTGCTCTGCACGATCCTGTACATCTTGGTCGTCGCCGTGCTGACTGGAATGGTGAAATACGACCAGATCGACGTCAAAGCGGGTGTTTCGGTGGCTTTCCACCAGGTGAACCTGCCCTGGGCCGAAGTCATCATCGCGTCGGCAGGGGTGGCTGGGATGACATCGGTTCTGCTGGTGATGATGCTGAGTGCTCCACGGGTTTTCCTGGCCATGGCCCGTGATGGATTGGTTCCCAAATCATTTTTTGCGGACATTCATCCGAAGTTTCGGACGCCGTGGAAAAGCACGATGGCGATTGGTTTGTTCGTAGCGGTGCTCGCCGGCTTTCTTCCGATCGACGCCTTGTTGCACCTCACCAACATTGGAACACTGTTCGCCTTCGTGATCGTATGTGCGGCGGTGTTGATCATGCGGAAGACCAACCCCAACGCGGCGCGTCCCTTCCGATGTCCGCTGGTCCCAATTGTTCCCATTCTAGGCATCGCCTGCTGCTCTGTGTTGATGTTCTCGCTGCCCTGGGAGAACTGGCTGCGTTTGATCATCTGGATGGCGCTGGGACTGGTGATTTACTTCTGCTACGGACACCAGCACAGCGTGCTCCGCAATCCAGAAGTGGCCGAACCAGCGCATCCAACGGTCTGATCAAATCCCCGTCTACGGAAGTCAGTCAGCAAGTGTCTGAAGAACCGCATCCAGGATTTGCTGCTGACTCCCTAGCTTGGGGATGACCGGATACTCATCGATAACTTCAACCTCGGGCCTGCTCATTAAGCCCACAACCTGCGCGTGCGGATGTTGTACTTGCAGATGTTCCACACGTTGCTGGCGCACTGGCCCCCAAGGATCGAGGTCACATAGAATGACCTGTGGCGAAGGAACGCCGCTCGCCCCGTCAGCAAGTACCGCGTGACCGCTCTCCACCAACAGTTCGCGAAGATACCGAGTGTACTCGGCATCCGGAGAATCGACGAGCACGGAAATCGCGATCATTGATTGACGCAGCGGTCCGTGATCAGCATCAAACGCTTCTTCGCGCGATCCCGATAAGGGGAGTTGTTTCACATTCTCGCCACACAGCATTCGCCATTCATCGAACAGGCGTAACGTGGCAGATCGCAGCGGTACCCGCACTGCCAAAGGCCAGAGCTGACGAGTTCGCCCCTCTGATTCGCACCACGAGCCGCTGCAGACGACCCACCGGGCCAAGGGGGCGAGACGACCGAGTTCATCAATATCCCGCTGGCAGTATTCGTCGAGATGACTTTGGATCACGACGATCAGGTCAGGGATCTGCCGCGCCTGGGCCAGTTCGACAACCGCCCGTTCCATGCCGAGATGCTTCGTGAATTGGGCACCGTGCAGCGTCGCCGGAATCCACTCTATCAACGACTGCGCCTCGTCACGATTCGTCTGCCCAATGATCAAGATCTGCAACGACATGAAGGGATCAATTCCTTGAAACACGCATCAGCGACTGTGTCAGGATCTTATCGGATGTCGCGATCAAGTCGAGCAAGTCGAGACTTTTACGATTCACCCGCAGCCAGTAGGGTGTGTGCAGTCTTCGGAACACACCATGAATCTGGTGACCCACTTCAAGACAAGTCGATGGTGAGTTACGAAGACTGCACACACCTAACCATTCCAATGGACAATCTCCCACTTGAAAGAGATGTCGTGTCTGACCAACTGTTTTCCGTGAGCGACAAAGTTGTGCTGGTTTCCGGCGGCAGCCGTGGCATTGGACGCGCCCTGGCGGAAGGCTTCGTCAAACGTGGCGCACGCGTGGTGATCACGGGTCGCGATTCCGCATCTCTGGAAGCAACTGCCGCCGAGATTTCTTCGGGCCAGCATACTGTCGAATTCGTCGAGTGCGATGTCTCCCAACCAGAGACGATTCCCCCCATGATCGAAGCGGTCGTGGCCAAGGCTGGACGAATCGATTCGTTGCTCAACGTCGCGGGCGTCAACATTCGCAAGCGAGTCGAAGAGTACACGGTCGAGGAATACGACTACATTACGAACATCAACGTGAAAGGGGCGTTCCTGGTCGCGCAAGCCGTCGGCCGGCAGATGATTTCTCAGGGAAACGGCGGCACGATCGTCAACGTTGACTCGCTGAATACGTTCGCACCACTGAAAGGCGTGCTCCCCTACGCGATGAGCAAAGCTGGCCTGGGGATGATGACGCGCGGCATGGGATCTGAGTGGGGTGATCACGGAATTCGCGTCAATGCGATCGCCCCTGGATTCATTTTGACCGACCTGACAAACAAGCTGTGGTCTGACCCCACCATGCAGGCCTGGGGAAAAGCGAACACCCCGTTGCGAAGGTTGGGCAAACCCGATGACATGATTGGCGCTGCCATTTTTCTAGCAAGCGAGGCTTCGAGCTACATGACCGGACAGGTCATTTACGTCGATGGCGGAATCACCTGCGGAATGCAATGGCCAATCCCCTTACAGTGATGTCGATCAACTGTTTATCAACCTGCGATCGCATAACCGTTGCGACCGAAATAATCGCTCTCCATGTGGTGATTTCGCGACATTCTTCTTCCGGCGTTGACGATAACTGAGTGCTATGTTTCTGGCGGACGATCGACAGTAATCACTTCGATTCGCGCCGCTCACTGGACTGGCCCAGTGAGACCTCACATCCGAGAGCGAAACCATGCAGTCACTATCGCCGACAGCACCGGCGTCTAACCGATTCCGAAGCGGCCTGCTCGCCCTGCGCGAGCAGGCGGATGCGCGTATTTTCTGGGTTCTCTTGGCTCAATGGACGGTCACATTGTTCGCCAGCGTCGCCGTTGCAAATCAGGCGGACTACGCGCGACTCGATCTGTTATCGATCGCCGTTCTTGCCATTGGCGGGCTCAGCCTCGTGCAACTCGGCATGATCCTGCGCTGGCCAGGTCGCACCCAGACACGTTGGACGATCGTGGCGTCGGAAGCCGTGATTTCATCGCTGTTGTGGTATATCTCTGGAGGACGCCCAGAGAGCCATTTTCATCTGTTTGCCTGGCTGGTTGTCCTGTCACTGTATCGTGATGTGCCCGCTCTCTTGACGACAGTCCTGGCCTCATTGTCAGTACACCTGCTCATGGTCAGCAGCGGCATGGTTCCACCATTGCCCCTGGATGACCCCTCGCAACTGCGCACGTATTTGATCTGGACGGCCTGGATGATCGGCGAAACCATATTCTTGCTCGCCTTCGTGGTCCTTGATCGCCAGGCGCTCGCTTCGAAGTGCGACAAAGACGAGGCGGTCGAATCATTGGAGGCGATGCTGCAGTCAAAGTACGACGAGGCCACGGTCGAACTGATTGAAGCGACCATGACTTTGCAACGAGAAGTCGCCACATTGACGGATCGGCGCAAAGTCGCCGAAACCGCCCAGCAGCAGCTTTCTCGAGAATTGCTGTCGTTGCGGCGCGATGTGGCGACGCACGGCACGGCAATCCTGAAATTCGCCAGTCGTCCAGCAGATTCGTCGTTGCCGAAAGGGTGGCAGTCGCATTGGCAAGGATTCCGCCAGCAAGCGCAACATCTCATGCACTTGATCGATGTGCCGTCGCTCAATCCGGACGCTCAAGGACGCGCCAATCAACCTCATCCCCCCGGCGAACAGCAGCCTCTGGAAGACGTGGTCGTCGTTGAAAAACGCGCCATGCTGCTCATGCGAAACCCGCTTCAACAAGCGAAAGCCGTCACGGCGTTGGAGCAGGAAGGATATCGCGTCGATGTGGTTCCCAATGGACCACGGACCTACTACTCGGTAATGTTGAACGACTATTCAGTCGTCGTCGTCGATATCGACCTTCCCGAAGATGAAGGCTTCGACACTCTGGAAGCTCTGCAACTGCTGCCTCTTGACCGACTGGGGAAAAGCAAACCCTTGATTGCACTGACGAGCGACATGACGCCTGAACGCGTCCTCCGCTGCACCGAACTGGAGGTCAGAAATCTGTTGCTGAAGCCATTGCAAGCTGACGCGTTGCGGGAGACCCTTAATCCCGAACCGGTGCATCAATTGGCTCGCCCAGACCACTCGCGCCACCGAATCGGGGCCGCTGCGGCGTTCGCCCGATCCACGTGACACTCAGGTCGCTGCAGCCGAAATTATCGGCGCGATACAAGCCCTCAGGCCCAAGGAGGCCGGCACTTTTCCCAGCCGGGGCCCATTAGCCCCGCAACAGGACCACCTCCAACATCTCTTATGGCCTGAAGGGCAGGCCCATTCATCCCCAGCGGATTCGCTCTTGGGGAAGGCCGGCGCAACACCGGTGCCGAGCACCACGAATATTGCATTGGCGACACTAGAATTGGCCGACTCCGACGGGTCCGCACGCGCGTGAATGACGGTTTGGTTAATGTTGCGTGACGATCTCAGCCTCGCCTTAAAAACGCATACGACCTGAATAATGCAGACTTCGGCTTAGTCTGAATTCCACCCAGCCGATTGTTATGTTACTGTATTTGTCGGCTTGGTTTACGCCCATCACGTGTCAGGTTGATGCCGTTTGGTGGCGTCAACTGCCGACGATCCATTTCCGAGTTCGTTTTGAGGTCCGCGATGACTGCGGATGATAAAGCTGCGGTCAGAACTCCTGCTGGAACGGGTGCTGCGCTCTCGCTGTCTGAATTAAAGCGACTGGGCAAGTACAGCATCGATAAGAAAATCGGTGCGGGCGGAATGGGGACTGTCTTCCTCGCACGTGACACGGAACTCAAAAGAGTCGTTGCCCTGAAGGTGTTGGCGCGCGACAAGGCCGAAAACCCAATCCTGGTGCGACGGTTCCGAGCCGAAGCCCAAGCCGCTGCTCAACTGCGGCATCCGAATATTGTTGCGGTCTACGACAGTGGCGAAGCCGATGGCTATCTCTACATCGCCATGGAATACGTCGAAGGTCGCGATCTGTTTGAGATGGTCTCGCGACGCGGCGTTGTTCCCGTGCGTCGTTCGATCGAAGTCGTCAAGCAGGTGGCGGCGGCGTTACAGCATGCCTTCGAGCAAAACATCGTCCATCGCGATATCAAGCCGTCGAATCTGCTGATTCGTCCTGACGGAGTCGTCAAGCTGACCGACTTGGGGCTGGCACGATCGATTGACGACACACTGGAGACAAATATCACCCGCGCCGGGACCACCGTGGGGACCGTCGACTATATGGCCCCCGAGCAAGCGCGGAACAGCAAGCTGGCCGACATTCGTAGCGATCTGTATTCGCTGGGATGTACCTGGTATCAGATGCTGACCGGTTCACCACCGTATCCCGATGGGAGCGTGACCAACAAGCTGCAGGCGCATGCGATCAAGCCCATTCCTGATCCGCGAGATAAAAATCCTCAGGTGCCGGAAGGGCTCATCGCCGTCTTAGGGCGATTGATGGCGAAGAAGCCGGAAGATCGCTACCAGACACCCGCCGACCTACTCGACGATCTCGCCCACTCCACGTTGACCGATGCCGCAATTTCCAGAGAGATCTTTGCGGACTCGGACAGCGAGATCAGCACGAACATCGCCAAATTCGAAGACGAAGCCTTCAGCGACGACGGGTACTTTGAACTCAACGATGTGCGTGAAGTTTCGGAAACGCCAATCGAGGTGCCGATTCCTCCACAACTGGAAGCCCCCACTCGCAAAAAGAATCTCTCTCCGACAACCAGCACACCAGAAGAAACGCAACCGGTCTACTACAAATCCAAGCCCCGACCACCTTCTACCGCCGCCGAAGACAAGTCCACGCAGTCCGAACCGCAGACTCAGAAAGCCAAGCCACGCCCGGCAACCGAAGTTCCGTCAGATTCGCAGCCCGTCCAGTACAAAGCCAAGACGCGGCCGACGAAGGACGAACCGAAAGATCCCGAACCCACAGGGTCCCCTCGTCGCACTAGTCGAGTCGCCGCACAAGAAGAGGAAGACGGGGATCCGGTCACTCGCAAACCGAAGCCAAGGTCCGACAAACCTGAAACAAACGAATCATCGACCGGTGCGCGAACAAAGCCCGCGACGGCGAAGCCAGCCGATAGCAAGCCAGCAAAACCAAACGATCCAAGCCATAAACCACTCCCCCCCAAGCGACAGCCTGTCGAGGAGGCGGTCGAGTCAAAGCCGCTACTCAGTAAAGAATTGCTGCGAAATCTCACCGCCATCGCGGCATTGGCGCTATTGATTATTGGTGTGGGTTGGGTGATATCTCGGTATGGATCGAATCTCGACGTTGAAAAGACGCCATTCGGACCACCACCCGATAGTGGTGCCAATCAGCCCGTTCCCAACACGGCCCCCGCGGTCGCGGCGAATCCGAACGAACCTGCTTCAACCGAGAATCCCTCAGTCACTGTCGCGAACACAGCGCCGGGAACGGCTCGCA
>DASYEA010001051.1:0-2953 GCA_036499265.1 Schlesneria sp.
TTTGCCGATTGAAGGCTGGCCCAAGATTCGTACCGAAGATGGGAAGAAGCTGACCCTTGCTGAGGTTCAGCGACGCCCCGCCAAATACGAAGGCGACCGTCATGCGATCATCGTCGATCCCGTCGCAGGAAAGCTGTACGAATTCTTCGTGATGGGTAAGACCGCCGACGGCTGGGCCGCCGATCAATCGTCGATCTTCGATCTCAAGAGCAACCGCTTGCGGCCGGATGGTTGGACGTCCGCCGATGCCGCGGGCCTGCCGATCTTTCCCGCCATCATTCGCTATGACGAATTGCAACGCGGCGAGATCGAACACGCGATGCGATTCACCATCAGCCGCAGTCGCAAAGCCTACGTGTATCCAGCGACTCACCATGCCGGTCACGGCATGGATGAGTCCTTACCGCGCATGGGCGAACGCTTCCGCCTGAGACAAGACTTCGACACCACCCGCTTCTCACCCGACGTGAAAACAATCTTGAAAGGCTTGAAAAAGTACGGCATGCTCGTTGCCGACAATGGCCTCGACTGGTCCCTTTCGATGGCCCCCGACCCGCGTATTCCGGACATCCATGAAGAGCTGCGGAAGGTGAAAGGTGAGGATTTCGAAGTCGTCATCCCACCGGAAGGCTATCAGCCACCAACGGACTGATCCAATTGCATCAACACTTCTTGCAGTGATTCGATCACCACGTGACATAGTTGCCGAACCAGTTCCACTGGCATCGCCGGGGCAGGCATTAGCACGATCGTGTCACCAATGTTGCGCAGGATGACCCCGCGACGTCGGCACGCCAACGTGACTTGATGTCCGATTCTTTTCGAAGCCGCAAACGGCGCTCGCGTCGAACGATCTTGAACAAGCTCAATCCCAACCATCGCACCTCGTTGTCTGACGACGATGTGCCGTTGGATTGGGGCGGCTTGAGGGTTGACGGGGTCAGTCAGCACGCTCAATTCGCGTCGCAAGACCAACTCCAGTTCCTGCACATTCTCGAGGATTCGATTCTCATCAAACAGCTGAATCGAGGCCAACGCGGCAGCACAGGCGAGCGGATTGCCAGTGTAGGTATGACCATGTTGAAACGTGCGGCCCTCCCACGGATCACCCAGGAATGCACTCTCGATTTCGTCGGTCACTAGTGTCGCCGCCAATGGCAAGTAACCGCCGGTCAGTCCCTTCGACAGGATCAGAATGTCAGGACACACCTCTTCGTGTTCGCACGCGAATAACTTTCCCGTGCGACCGAAGCCGACTGCGATTTCATCCGCGATCAGCAAGATGCCGTATTTACGAGTCAGCTCGCGAACGATCTTCAAGTAGCCGGGCGGATGCACGAGTATCCCGGCCGCAGCCTGGACCAGCGGTTCGATCACGAAGCCCGCCAGTTGATCAGCGTGCTCGGCCAAGAGCCGTTCGAGGCCCTCCGCATCAATTGGTTCGTTCTCAGCCGGTGTCGGGATCCGCAGCGCCGGGAACATCAGCGAGCCAAACAAACTATGAAACCGATCAATCCCACCCAGGCTGATCGTTCCAACCGTATCCCCGTGATAAGCCCGGCCCATACAAGCAAACAGATTTCGCTCTTCGGGCCCCATCGCTTTCTGGCGGTGATACTGAAACGCCAGCTTCAGCGCGACTTCAACTCCAGCCGCTCCGCAGTCCGCATAGAACACCTTGTTGAGGCCCGCCGGAGCACGTCGCACAAGTTCCGCGGCAAGTTCAATTGAAGGCTGATTCGACAACCCGAGCAAAGTGGTATGAGCGACGCGATCCAACTGCGCCCGAATCGCCGCGTCAATCGCGGGCACTCGATGTCCATGAATGTTGCACCACAGCGACGAATGCCCATCAAGGTATCGCCGACCAGCCGAATCGATCAGGTAGAACCCATCGGCATCCACTATGATCGGCGCATTTTCATCACGATACGCCGACATCGCCGTAAACGGATGCCAGACGTGATCATTGTCGAGTTGACGCAGCCGATTAGTCATCAACCCTTTTCCTTCAAGCTAAAGATGCGATCAACCCGGGAAACGAATTCCCCGGGTTGATCCTCGTGCTTTCGGTCGTCTTCATCAATTTGCAATTTGCATTTTTCAATTCGCAATTTGCAATTCATCCACCTTTACGGCAGCAGGTCCTTAACGGTATCCCGTTCCTGCTTCAATTCGTTGACCGTCTTATCGATCTGGCTGCGGCTGAAGTCATCGACTTGGAAGCCGGGAACAACGCGCCAGGTGTGGCCGTCGGTCGACAGCGGCAAGCCCGTGACCAAGCCGGGCTCGACACCGTAGCCGTTGCCATCGGACCAGACTGCTGCACTGAAGCACGATCCCGCTGGCGTGGGGGTGATGATGCTCTTCACAGTATCAAGTGCTGCGTTTGCGGCGCTGGCGGCGCTGGAGGCACCACGCGCCTTGATCACGGCGGCTCCACGTTGTTGAACGGTGCTGATGAAGTCACCCTTCAACCAGGCCTGATCGGTGATCACCTGTGGAACCGCCTTGCCATCGATCTTTGCGTTGACGAAGTCGGGGAACTGAGTCGCCGAGTGATTGCCCCAGATCGCGACGTTCGAGACCGCTGCCACGGGCTTGCCAGCCTTCTGAGCCAACTGAGCAGCCGCGCGGTTCTGATCGAGTCGAGTCATCGCAAACCACTGATTGCGTGGCACGTCTGGAGCGTGCGACATCGCGATCAGGCAGTTGGTGTTACAAGGGTTGCCCACGACAACGACGCGCACGTCCTTCGCCGCCGATGCTTGGATCGCCTTGCCGGTGTTCGTGAAGATCGGGCCGTTGATGCGGATCAAATCGGCTCGTTCCATTCCCTGCTTACGAGGGATGCTGCCGACGAGGATCACGAAGTTGCAGTCGCGGAATCCCTCTTCCAGGTGATCGCTGTCGTGCTTCTGCACTCCGGCCAGCGTCGGGAACGCACAGTCGT
>DASYEA010001052.1:0-2388 GCA_036499265.1 Schlesneria sp.
CCGATTCGCTGCCGTCAGCATTGAACATGCGCATGCGAGCATCGCCCTTCTCGGAAGGGCCGATCAGGACCAGGCCATCGCCACCAACTCCGGTATGACGGTCACTAATGGCGATCGCCGTCGCCACGATATCAGACGGAACGGGCTCGGCAAAACAATCGATGTAAACGTAGTCGTTGCCCGCCCCGTGCATTTTCGTGAATCGCATGAACATCTCTTTCGAACAAACTGTCTCACCCGGCAATGTGCGGTCTATCGACCATATTGTATCGTAGATCGACTCGTTTTTTGTACTCCCCGCATTTCCGGGCCTCCGTCATGTACGTTCCCTCCGCTTTTCGAGTCACAGACACCGCCGTGCTGCACGAATTCATCCACCAGCATGGATTCGCGGTGGCCACGACAAATGGTCCGCAGGGGCTGGTCGCCAGCCATCTACCGCTGTTGCTGGAACCAACCCGCGGCCCGCTGGGGACACTGGTCGGTCATTTCGCCAAAGCGAACGAGCAAGGACACGATTTTGGATGCGAAGCGCTCGTCGTGTTCTCGGGGGCTCACACGTATATCTCACCGACTTGGTACGCGACTCCGAATACGGTTCCCACGTGGAATTACGTCGCGGTTCACGCCTATGGCATCCTCAAGCCAGTCGAAGATCGAGCCGCATTGGTGAGGATCCTGGAAGCGACCGTTAACAAATATGAATCGCCTCAGCCATTACCGTGGAAGTTCGACCCCACTACCGAATTCCACCAGAAACTCTGCGACGGCATCATCGGCTTCGAAATCGAAATCACCCGCCTCGACGGAAAATGGAAGCTCAATCAAAACCATCCGGTGGAACGACGAGAACGAGTGATCGACGCTCTCAATACTGTCGGTGGTGAGAACGCGACGGAGATCGCGCGGCTAATGAAGTCGCAACTCGATTGATCATGTGACACCGCCTCTTTGGCCAGTCGTTCGACTGTGATCAGATTTCGTCTCGCGGTATCATCGGCGCGACGTTCGTCATCATCTCGATCACCACCAGAGGTTCCTCTATGACTGATCTCATTCTCCCTGCGTCTTTGACTCGACGTACTCTCTTGAAATCAGCTGCCGCTGCCAGCGTGGCATTGACCGCGCCGGCGTTGCTGTTCGGACAAGATCCGACCAAGGGTGGCAAGCGTTATCGCACGGCTCTGATTGGCTGCGGCTGGTGGGGCGGCAACATTGTTCGCGAAGCGATTGCCTCGGGCCAGTGTCAGATCGTGGCTCTCTGCGATGCCGATCTGCGTCAGGTTGAGCGACTCAAGGGTGAGCAGAAAGAGTTGACCGCCGATTCGCCGAAGGTCTATCAAGACTTCCGCGAGCTGATCGACAAAGAGAAGCCTGAGATCGTCATCGTCGCGACGCCCGATCACTGGCACCCGTTGATTACGATTGCGGCGGTGAACGCCGGAGCCGACGTGTATGTCGAAAAGCCGGTCGGGCACACGATCCTCGAAGGGCGAGCGATGGTGAAGGCGGCTCGTGATACCAGCCGCATGGTGCAAGTGGGGACGCATCGTCGCGTCTCGCCGCATAACCTGTCCGGCCGTGATTTCATCCGCTCGGGCAAAGCGGGCAAGATCGGGATGGTCCGCGCTTTCGTTCACTATCCGGGCGACAAAGAAGATCCAGAAGCCAACAAGCCGGTCCCCAAGGAACTCGACTGGGATCTGTGGTGTGGTCCCGCGCCGCAGCGGTCGTACAACAGCAAGATCCATGCGAAAGGGTTTCGCAACTTCTTGGACTATGCCAACGGAACGCTGGGCGATTGGGGCATTCACTGGATGGACCAGATCCTGTGGGTGATGGATGAAACCGCCCCGAAGAAGGTTTTCTCAGCCGGCGGTCGCTCGATCAAAGGCCCTGCTGTAAACACGAAGACCGAGCAAACAACGGACGCTCCCGATCATCAGGTCGCCAGCTTCGAGTTCGACAATTTCACTGCCTGCTGGGAACATCGTCAGTTCGCCGGTAACAACGCGGAAAAAGGCGAATCGGTCGGCTGCTACTTCTATGGCACCAAGGGAACGTTCCATATGGGTTGGCAGAAGGGCTGGACGTTCTATCCGGTCGGCGGCGAACCGATTCACGAAGATCCGCAACTGCATATGCCCGACGAACAGAACATCAAGGAATTGTTCGCCGACTTCCTGGCCTCGGTCAAATCGCGCAAGCTCCCCGTCAGCGATATCGAAATCGGCCACCGCTCCACAACCATGAGTCTGCTCGGCATGCTCAGTCTCAAGCTGGGCCGCAGCCTCGCGTGGGACGCTAAGCAAGAACGCGTCATTGGCGACGACGAAGCGAACAAGCATCTGAAGCGAGACTATCGCGGCGACTGGAAGTACCCGGTCT
>DASYEA010001053.1:0-6013 GCA_036499265.1 Schlesneria sp.
CTTCCTTGGCCGATCTGTTTCACGAATGTGGTATTGCGGCGATTTACCATTTGCCGGGCGAACCACATCGGCTTGCACCCAAGGGTGACCCGTCGCAGGTTTCGCGGCATATTCCTCGATTGCTTCTGGAAATCCAGAATCGAGGTCAATTGGCCGCCGGGATGACGACATACCGCCCAGAACAACCGCAACTGATCGACACCTACAAAGATGTCGGCACCGTTACGGAAGTATTCCACCTGAATCATCAGAACGAAGCGGTCGCTTTGATGGACAAGTACGCGGGAATTGCCGCGATTGGCCACGTTCGATACGCCACCTGCGGAGCCGACGATAAGGGAAACGCTCAGCCGTTTGAGCGTCATCACATCGAAAAGCACAAGTGGTTCTCATTTGGTTTCAACGGCCAACTGGCAAACTACCAGCAGTTGAAACAAGAGATTCTGTCCGAGCGTAATTTTCATCTGGCTCGTGACACCGATACCGAAGTGCTGATGCATTTGATTTGCCAGCAGTTGTCGGGTGATCGAACGCCGTCTCTGTTGGAAATGCTGTCACGGCTGAGTGAACAGCTCGACGGGGCATGGAATATCGTCTTCCTGAATGCCCTCGGCGAAATGGCGGTCGCTCGCGATCCACTTGGAATTCGGCCGCTGTGCTACGCCGTTGACGGCAATCTGTTCGCAGCCGCCAGCGAAAGCGTGGCGCTCGCCAATCTTGGCTTCAGACAGGAAGACATCAAGAATGTGCCACCGGGGCACGCAGTGTTGATTCAGAATGGCAAGCTGGAAGTTCGTCAGTTTGCTCGCAGTCCACAAAAGGCGCACTGCTTCTTCGAATGGATCTACTTCGCCAACGTCGCCAGCACCTTGGACGAACGTAGCGTGTACCTGACGCGAAAGCGTCTTGGCGAAGAACTGGCACGGCAGGAAACATTGGAACTCGACGAAGACACGATCGTCGTCCCCGTGCCCGACACCGCAAAAGCGGCTGCCGACAGCATGGCCTACACACTCAAGATTCCGTCCGTCGAAGGGTTGATGCGTAACCGCTACATGGGGCGCACGTTCATCGAAGGGGGAAATCGCGAAGACAAAGCTCGGATGAAGTACACGCCGCTTCCAGAAGTTCTCGAAGGCAAGCGAGTCATCCTGGTGGAAGACACCATCGTGCGCTCGACGACGATGAAGGTCTTGATTTCGCAACTGAAAGACCGGGGTAAAGCGAAAGAAGTGCATGTGCGAGTCGCCTGCCCACCGATTCTGGCCCCGTGTTTCTACGGGATCGATATGTCGACGATCGCCCAACTGTTCGCACCGCGCTTCCTGTCGCCGGGAGAACCGCTGACGCGCGAAATCGAAAATCGGATGGCTGATGTGATCCGCGCCGATAGCTTGCGATATCTTTCCTTCGACTCGATCGCACGCAGCGTCGGACTGCCGGGCGACAAGCTCTGCCAGGCCTGCCTGAACGCCAGCTATCCGACGGAAGCTGGCAGGCAATTGTATCAACTGCAGGTCGGCTGCTCGTCAACGCCGAGCGGCGGTCGCGCTTACGACCAATAGCGATCAGTGTCTCTTTTCGTGCGATGAATGAAGATGTTGCAAGAACATTCTCTCCAGATCCGTGTCCGATATTGCGAAACCGATGCGATGGGCTGTTTACACCATTCGCAGTTCTTCAACTATTACGAACAAGGGCGGACAGAACTCCTTCGCGCTCAAGGTGGCAACTACCGCGAGATCGAAGAAGCAGGCCTGTTCCTTGTCGTTGTTCGACTGCAATGCAGTTACCACGCCCCCGCCCGATATGACGACGTCCTGACGCTGGTCACCCGAGTCGAAAACGTTTCGGCCGTGAAGATCGATCACAGTTATCGATTGATGCGCGGCGAGCAGTTGCTCGCATCGGCAACCAGCACGCTGGCCTGCGTTGGTCGTGATGGCAAAGTGGCCCGGCTGCCTGAATCGATCTACGCCGACTGAATAGCCTTGCGCGATGTTGTTCGCGCAAGGCCTAGAGTCGGCAGCCCCAAGCAGCTTGGCCCCTACACATGCAGGTGCAGTTTTTGTCGGCCCTTGGGCTGGTCCTGCCAATACCAGTGCCCCAGGTGGCGTAGTTTCCCGGGCTCATCGGGAAGCTCTACAAACAGGAAGGGATCGGTCGACACGATCGTCAGCGGTATGAAGAGCAACGGTGCAAACTTCGCCACCAACAGCGGCGCGGTGCTGGCACCAACCAGCGGGGCCAGATACGCCGCCAGTGCCGCCTGGTATTGCAGCATCATCGCTCCGGTATCGAGGCCTTGCCCCAGCCACGTGGTATGCCCCGGGATCAGCGTTTGCGAACAACCCGATCGATAGTATTCGAGTTGAGCCTGAATCTCAGCACGGGCACGTCGGCGAGCATCTTTGCGGGCGCGTTGACAATATGCCGCCACTCCCTGCGCCGCACCCAAAACCAGTCCGGTTGCGAGTTTTGCGAACTGCCAGCAGCGGTTGGGGAATCGCACTGCACTCATCAGACCGCGGTACGCCCAGCCCCACCACAGGGCGTGCTGTTGAGCGGCACGGATTCGTCGAGCGGCCTCTGCGCGCACCTGGTTGGCAGTCACCGGGATCGGCAGGCCGTCCGCGTTTCTGTCGTCACCAAACACCGGGACGCCGTACCAGACCGTCGAGGTGGGATGTAACGCGTTCGCGCGAGCCAACGCCTGCATGATTTTCGGCGGAGGATTGTCTGGAATCTGCGTCGGGTTACGCGTCAGCGTCATGACCAGATCGCTGTGCCCCTGAATTTACAATGACCGCTCGATCAGATGCACGACCTGATACTCATCCAGCCAGCTTGGGTCGTACGACAACACGCGGTTCACAAAGTTCATATCGCGAATCTGGCGACGGGTACCGCGCAACGCCAGCGTGATGGCCAGCCGAGTCACACACTCCGGCTTCAAGATCCTGACGCTTTCGCGCATCAGACCCTGCAAGCCAAACGGCGAGTCATCTTCAAACTCGGCGGTGCCGGGCGAGACTGATCGATTCGGTTGTTTGAGCAATTCGGGGGACGCGAGTTGAGACATGATGCGAGCCTTTCCTTTGTGCAAGTGGAACATGCAGTGGACAGTACTCAATCGAGTTGCAAGCGATTGCCCGAACTCGGTGATTCAGCTCATCGGCTGTCGAACGACAGTCTTCAATCCACGCGTCACGCGGGCCGACCTTGGTGCATCCATGAGGTGTATTTCGAATCTCAACGTAACGGAATCAGCTCGGATCAACAAATTTTTAATTCACTCAAAATGAAAGGAAGCGTCACCCTCGCTCACCTTCCCCTCATACCCGCGCACGGACTCGTCGGGCTTTTCCGCTGCAACTCTTACAAGGGATCTGGAAATAGTTGCATCAGCCTTCGCGCCCGATCAAGGACTGACCGGTTGGAGTGCGCCGTTACTGATGGTGGTCATCAGCCCCGTCATTTGGACACAGAATCTGCGCGCAACGTCTTGCCGTGCCAGCGAAGTACGAACGCCGCGCTAGTTGTAACTGCCGACAAGTCGGGCGGCGCGAAGGCTCACTTATGTATGAACGAAGACCGCTCAAACCCATTCAGAAGTCCGAAAATGCGATTTCCTCAGCTTTGGTACGTGGGCTGCTTTCACTGACCATCGCCTCGGGATGGGGCAGTTTGTGGAAACGCTAATTTAGATCAAGGGACGGATTTCATGTTGTTACGAGTATTGGCTGCGGTTGTTTTCGGTGGCGTTCTAGCAGTCGCCATGCAATCCGCATCTGCCAACCATGGATGGGGACATCCTCATCATCACGGTTATCGCGGCCCAGGATTCGGCGTCGCTGTTTTCGCACCGCCACCGGTGATCGTAGCGCCACAGCCGTACATGTACGCGCCGGTCTACGCGGCACCACCGATTCCAGTTCCGCCACCAGTTCCGATGGCACCTCCTGTCGTCATTGCTCCGCCCCCACCGGTCTACGCCCCCACTTATTCCTACGGGATCATGGGTGGCCCGCGAGGCGTCGGCTTCGGCTACAGCAGCCCCGGATTCGGCGTCTACATGGGTCGCTAATGGACGACAAATCGTGGAACTCGGAGCCGGCTGTCGGCTCTCAAACCGCTCCAAGCTGGAGGTTTCGTAATTCACAGAAAGATTGCAACTCCTTAACCTGCAATCATTTCACCACGAAATGTCTGACTCATTTCGAAGCAAAACGTGGCATAATATTATCCAAAAAATGTCGTTGCTGTTAGATTCCAGGAAGCATAGACTGAAGTTGAGCATCTGTCTCATCTCACATCTCGTCTTCTTAATCTCATTTCCTGGAGTCCACCATGCAAAGACAGTGGCGAAGAAAAGCGTTTACGCTGATCGAATTGCTAGTCGTGATCGCAATCATTGCGGTCCTGATTGCACTGCTGCTTCCCGCAGTACAGCAAGCGCGTGAAGCCGCCCGGCGAACGCAGTGCAAGAACAATCTGAAGCAACTCGGGATTGCCACACACACGTATCACGACACGTTCAATCTACTTCCGTTGGGGAAACTGACCAACGGAAACCCGCAGACCAGCAATCGAGGTTGTGGTAGCGGCGGTACTTGGTATCACGAGACCAACTGGTACGTGGCTTTGATGCCCTACGTCGATCAAGGTCCCATGTTTAACGCGATCAATTCGTCAGAACCTGTTGGTTGTGATCATGGCGCGAACGCTGCCGCCCCGTGGGACGGAAACTGGCGAGCCAAGACAACCAAGATCGCGCTCCATGGTTGTCCATCCGACGGAATCAAAGAAAACGAATTCGGCGGGGGATGGGCTCGTTTGCGAACAAACTATATGCCCAATTATGGAAACACGAATTTTACGGCACAGTCGCTGGGAAGCGCTCCTACCGACACCTTTTGGGGAGCCCCCTTCGGCAACGGAGCTCGTGTGAAAATTGCCGACATCAACGACGGAACCAGCAATACCGCTCTGTTTATGGAAGTGATCACCCCGAACGGAACTGGCTTTGATGGGAACATTGCCGACATCATGGGCCGCGCTGGCGTGGTCATGGGCCGCAACACACCGAACACCGGAACGTTTGAACTTTCGGAAGTTTGCCCACCCACAACATCCCTGAATGGGATCCCAGGTTGCACCCAAGTCGGATTTGATCAGGAAATCTTCAACTCACGCAGCAAGCATGTGGGCGGCGTGACCGTTTGCATGTGTGACGGATCCGTGCGATTCGTCTCCAACAACATTGACACGAACGTCTGGCGCGGAGTCAGCACGACTCGCGGCAGTGAAGTTCTCGGCGATTTCTAAACGCCTTCGCGTTATTCAACCGCAACCTTAGGATCGTCATCTGGCGATCCTGAGGTTTGCGTCGTTTGATTCCTGGCGAGTGTCCAGGATCACCTTCTTTGTTCTTCAGTTGAAGAGTCCGCATCCATGATCTCACGAATACTCGTCGTTGCTCTCGTGGTCTCCGTAATTGGTTGTGGTGGATCGACAACTCGCCGAGCGACCCTGACCGTCAAAGGCAAAATCACGCTTGATGGAAAGCCGGTCGAAGGTGGATCGATTACGTTCGAGCCCAAGGACGGCAAAGGTGGGTCGGTCAGTGCCAGTATCATGGATGGCAACTACGAGACGCGCGTTGAGCCTGGCGTGAAAGTCGTCAGGATCAACTATCCAAAGCTGCTCCGGACCGAACCCGCCTACCCAGGCTCCAAGGACAGTCCGATCATCAACATCACCAACGAGATGATCCCCGACAAATACAATTCCGCCTCACGTTTGGAGAAGGATCTCACTGAAGCACCTGGCAGTACCGACTTCACTTTGACCTCGACCCAATGATGCAGCCGATGGGGGCGGGCTTGTCACATCGCGGGCTCCTGAAAAGGATCGTTCTCGCGTCGACAGGCCTCCTCGTGCTGGCGACGTCAGCATGGTTCATCAGTGCTTCGACTAGATCAAATGAATCGCTGCTGGAGGAATCCCAGCA
>DASYEA010001054.1:0-4314 GCA_036499265.1 Schlesneria sp.
ATTCGGTGCGTTTTCGAAGAATCGCATCGGTCCATCTTTGTGGTAGTGATGCACCGGACACTTCGGGGCATTGACCGGGATCGATTCGTAGTGAGTTCCCAGTCGATAGCGATGAGCATCCGCGTAAGCGAAGATCCGCGCCTGCAGCATCTTGTCGGGTGAGAAGCTGATGCCGGGTACGATGTTCGACGGCGAGAATGCAGCCTGCTCGATCTGCGCGTAATAGTTATCCGGGTTGCGGTTCAATTCCATGATGCCGACTTCGATCAACGGATAGTCCCCATGCGGCCAGACCTTTGTGACATCGAACGGGTTGTAGGGAGTCCGGTCCGCATCGGCTTCCGGCATCACCTGAATGAAGCACTGCCAGCGAGGGAAGTCGCGGCGTTCGATTGAGCCGAACAGATCTTCCTGATACGACTCGCGCGTCTGTCCGACAACGGCGGCTGCTTCCGCATTGGTGTAGTGTCTATGCCCTTGCATCGTCTTGAAGTGAAACTTGACCCAGAATCGCTCGTTGTTCGCGTTCAGCAGGCTGTAAGTATGACTGCCATATCCGTTCATGTGACGCGTATCGGTTGGCAGGCCGCGATCGGAGAACAGGATCGTGACCTGATGCAGTGATTCGGCTGACAGCGACCAGAAGTCCCAGGCGGCGGTCGACGAACGCAGATTCGTGCGCGGATGTCGCTTTTGAGTGTGGATGAAGTCCGGAAACTTATACGGATCGCGAATGAAGAAGACGGGAGTATTGTTGCCAACCAGATCCCAGTTCCCCTGCTCTGTATAGAACTTCAAGGCGAACCCGCGCACATCGCGTTCGGCATCGGCAGCGCCCGCTTCGCCCGCCACAGTTGAGAACCGAGTCAGCATCTCGGTCTGTTTGCCGACCGAGGAGAAGATCGCGGCTTTGGTGTATCGGGTGATATCGTTCGTCACGGTAAACGTTCCGAACGCACCCCAGCCCTTGGCGTGGACGGTTCGCTCGGGAATCCGTTCGCGATTTTGATGTGCCAGTTTCTCCATCAATTGATAGTCCTGCATTAGGACCGGTCCACGCGGCCCGGCCGTCAGCGCGTTCTGGTTGTCTGAGACGGGGGCTCCCGCGGTCGTGGTCAATGGTGGGTTATCGTTTGGATTCGGAGTGTTGTTCATGACTGGCCTTTCACTTGGAGAAGCGTTTGTTCGGTGTGCCGGGATTCTTAACGAGGCCAATTGTCGTCGGAAACGGAAATCTGTCCAATGCATTGATATGATAATTGTGATGCGTACTGTGCATGACACATTGCTGGGGATAAACGCGATGGAATTGGATCAGTTACGACATGTTCTGAAGCTGGCGGAACTGGGCAACTTCACGCGTGCTGCCGCAGCGGTGGGGCTTTCGCAGCCGGCGTTCAGTCGATCCGTAGCGCGATTGGAAGAAGAACTCGGTCAGCCGATCTTTGAACGTCAGACGAAACGAGTTTCCTTGACTGACGCCGGACAACGACTGCATGGGAAAGCGCGGCAGATCATAGCGCTTGTCGAAGACGCGACCACCGAGTTTGCTGATGGCGACGATGGCCGACTACGCGTCGCCGCAATTCCGACAATCGCCCCTTTCCTGCTGCCGGAATTGCTGCGGGAATTTGGCAGGCAGTATCCACTGGCGACGGTGATCGTTCAGGAAGACACGACCGAGCGACTTTTGAAACAACTGTCCGAGGGAGAAATCGATGTCGCGATTCTGGCGCGGCCCATCGACGCGAAGTATCTCGATGTGAAGGATCTGTTCGAAGAGGAGTTGCTGCTTGTGATGTCGGCCGATCATCCCCTGCGCGACAAGAAGCAGATCCGGATCGGCGATATCGAGTCGCTGCCGTTCGTGTTGCTCAGCGAAACGCACTGTCTGACGGGCAACGTGCTGTCGTTCTGCCAGCAGAAGTCGTTTCATCCGGTCTCTGTCGAACGCACCAGCCAACTGGCGACGGTGCAGGAACTAGTCTCGCTGAATCATGGAGTCAGTCTGGTCCCGGCGATGGCCGCCAAGTTGGACACGAGCAATCGGCGGCTGTATCGCTCGCTGGCGGGTTTGAAGCCAACTCGGAAGATCGTGCTGGTCTCGAACCCATACCGCTTCCAGAGCAAGATCAGCCGTGAGTTCGAGCGAATTGCTCGAGAAGCGTTTGAGGCTGGATGAAACTCACTTCGAGCCTGATCTTTGGCGTTCCGGATGGAACGTCGTCTGTATCATGCGCTCGACGTTCTTGACGGGAATCCATTGGAATTCCGAAGGCTTCTCGGCGGCACCGACAAAGTCCTGGCGAACCACGACCCAGTGGCCGTCCAGTCCGACCAAGCTGCCGGAGACGACGCGTTTTTCTCCGGAATGGAGATCGAGCAAGTAGACTTGAACGTGTCCTGCCATGTCCCGCAAAGGCTCAATTGGGCCGGCGCCAAACAGGGACCTGGGAACCGTTGTCGATTTGTCGGTCGGCGCGACCTGTGGTCCTTGTGCCAGACAGATCATATACCCCGAACCGATGGATGCGGCAAACAGGAACAGCACCGTGCGACGTGTCAGGCTTTGCATCTTCTGGCTCTTGTGAGATTTGGAAGGAGACGAGACAGACGAGTAGAAACAGAAACACCTCATCGTGGACACGATGAGGTGATCTGTGTTTGCAATCAACTTCGGTTCAGTGAGATTATGGCAGGGCGACAGTTCGCAGATCCTGCGAGGCGGTCCCCGATTGAACCAGGATGACAGCGTGCGTATCGTTCAGGCGATCCAGTTGCACGACGCCGTCGAGTTCCTTGATCGTTTCGAAAGGTTGACCGGCAGTCCCGCCGCCGCTGACGGGGGTGGTCAGGCCTTCGTTCTTGGCGATGTTTTCGGTGCTGATTTTCATCACACCACGAGCCGAGTTCGACATCAGCAGGAAGGTCTTGCCATCCTTCTGATAGGTGATCATGTCGAGTGGCTTGTTGCGGTTGCCCAGTTCGGCAACGGTCGTCCCCTTGGTCTTTGTGCCTGGTTTCAGGTTATCGACCGGGAACTTGACCAGCGGCGTGCAGATGAATCCAGCCAGCAAGCTGGCTTCGCCATTGATGTTCATCGGGACGAACGTCCGAATCGCGGAGGTGTCTTCGCTTTTTCCGTGTGCAGCGTGATAGATCTCGACGCTAGTTCCATTGACGCCATCGGAGAATGGGAAGGGAATCTGATGGACGCTGGACGGTGATTGTCCGGCAGCCAGGCCCGAGACATAGACTTTGCCTTCGGCGTAGGCCAGATCGGTGATCGCATCGTTGCGAGGGTTCGAAGTACGGCCGTTGCGATTCACTTCCTTGTCTTCAGGAGCGTCGGCCAACTCGGCCTTCTGGAACGCCACTTTCTTCAGCGAGATTTCGGACAGCTTGCCTGCGGCGTCGACTTTGACCAAGGCTGGAGCGGCGTCGGCTCCGGCACCTTTTGTGACAGCAACGAACACGTTGCCTGTCATCGGGTTCACGGCCAGATCGTTGATCGTGATTTTATCGGCGCTGGTGCCGAGGGTCTTGGCAACTTCGCCGTTCAGGTTAGGGACGTTCTGCTGCGCCTTTCCAGCATCGCCCTTGGTGTCGCCGGTGTCGATCGCGAAGATGGCGGCTCCCTTGGCATCGCCCACGAACACGATCCCATCGGGACCGAATGCCAGCGCCGTGGCCGACTTGATCGCCGGATCACCTTCCTTCAGGCCCCACTCGGCCGCCTGTCCCACCGACATCGACAACAACCAGCCAGCGATTGCACAAGAGAAGATTCGTCGAGGTTGCATGCGTCATTTCCTTCTGCCAACGGGTGGCACCCACGCGACTCGCCACGCGAGACAACTTTCTGAGGGGACCACAAGTGACATCAGTATGGGAAGCCAAGCGCACGTTGGGAATCCAGAACGTTAGGTGCCGTTCCTGGCTGGCTAGAAAGTATCTTGCGAAATTCATCGGATCTTAAGACGCGGTGCCAAGCAGCATGGGGCGAACTTTTCTCTTCAGGTGAGCCGCTCTGCGTCAGCACGCGGACGGTTCACACGTTTGAGTTTTTCGTCAAGCCACGAGCGTATCGCAAAGAGTCCGCGTGCTGACGCAGCGCGGCTCACCAGGGCACTATGCGGGCCAGCGGTCACTACTCGCCAGGCAATGGAACTTGAGTCGGTGATATCAGGTAGGCGACCAGGTCGCGAATTTGATCGTCGTTCAGCGGTTGCAGCAAGCCGTCTGGCATCAGTGACTGCGAAGAAGTCTGGATCTCTTCGATGTCGGACAACTCTAGTGTCAGTCGTTCTTTTG
>DASYEA010001055.1:0-2472 GCA_036499265.1 Schlesneria sp.
GTGACACCCGGAGTTTACAAGTTCGTGAGGCGACGGGCATTGAATCCGAAGCTAGCGGATTCCACAAGCATTGCCGACTTGCGATGAACCGCCCGCCGACTTTATGATCTTAGAATAGCCGCTGGCCCGTTTGGAATCAGACTCAGGAACCGCGTCGAAATGCCGACCATTACATTCGTCAAAGAGAAGAAGACCGTCGAAGTCCCCGTTGGAGCCAATCTCCGCAAGGAAGCTCTGAAGGCCGGCGTGCAGCTTTACCCCTTCCCGCATAACTATTTGAACTGCATGGGATTCGGCATGTGTCACAGCTGCCGCGTGACCATTAAGAAGGGCGTTGAAAATGTCTCGCCGCAGGGCATCTTCGAAAAAGCCTCAATGAACATCATTAATCCGCTGACCTTCTTCGCCCGATTGGGGAATGAAAAGACGTTGCGGCTTGCCTGCCAGATGCAGGTGAATGGCGATGTCGAAGTGGAAACCAAGCCGCCTATGAACTGGCACGGCGAGAATTACTGGAGTTGATTTATCCGTGGCCGCAGCGGCGATACGCTGGTCTCGACGAAAGTCCTCAACCAGCCTCGTTCTGACAAGGCCAACGCATGCATCGAAAGTCTATCTCTTCGCAGCCAACGATCTGTTGCTGGCTGCTTTGCTTGTTTGCCATCGTTCCCGCATACGGTGCCGAGCCATCATTCGACTTGGTGATCCGGAACGGACGCATTGTCGATGGAACCGGCAATCCGTGGTTCCTTGGCGATGTCGCCGTCCGCGGGGATCGAATCGTCGCTGTCGGACGCATACCTGCCAGCGCAGCGACCAGGCAGATCGATGCCTCGGGGCTGATTGTCGCTCCCGGTTTCATCGACATCCATTCGCACTCCGACACGATGTTGCTGGAGGATGGGGCGGGACATAGCAAAGTCCGACAAGGTGTCACGACCGAAGTTCTTGGAGAAAGTGATTCTGCGGCTCCTTCGCTCGGTCGCCTGCCTGCGAAGAAACTGACCGTTGGTGATCGCACCCTGCAGTGGACTACTTTCAAAGAGTATTTTGCCACGCTGGAACGCGAAGGGATTGCGGTCAACATCGCCTCTTATGTGGGACAAGGGAATGTCTGGCGCTGTGTCATGGGGGATTCATTCGAACGTCCCAATGACCAACAACGAGAACAAATGCGAGACCTGGTCCGCCAGGCGATGGCAGACGGAGCGATGGGCCTGTCCAGTATGTTGGCCATGCCGCCGGGTTCGCTCGCCACGACTGAAGACATGATTGATCTGTGCCAGGAAGTGGCGAAGGCAGGCGGAATTTACTCGTCGCACATCCGTCACGAAGGGGCCAACGTCTTCGATGCCGTGAAAGAAGCCATCGAGATCGGCGAGCGAGCAAAGGTTCCGGTCGACATCATCCATCTCAAGATTGCCGACCAGCAGTACTGGGGCCGGATGAACGAGATCATTGCCCTGATCGAAGCGGCTCGCACCCGCGGTGTGAATGTGCAGGCCAATGTCTATCCCTACACACGTGGAAACAATGATCTGGCGAGTATCGTGCCCCCCTGGGCTCATGAAGGGGGAACGACTAAGCTTCGCGAGCGTCTGAAAGATCCTGAGGCACGCGAGAGAATTAAGCGAGACATCCGCCAGGGGCTCCCCGGTTGGTACAACCACTACTCCGCTGTTGGCGGTGATTGGAGTCGCATGCTGATCAGCAAGGAAACGACGTTCAAAGGCCTGACCGTCGATCGAGTCCTGACTGAGCGAAGCAAAGGGAAATCACCGACGCCAGACCCGTTGGACGTGTTCCTCGATTATCTCAACGATGAAAACGGCACTGTCAGTACCGTGTACGCACATCACACCGAAGAAGACATGACGTTGGCCCTTGCTCAGCCCTGGTGCTCCATCGGATCGGACGGCTACGCGCTGGCGGTGGATGGTCCGCTTCGTCGCGGCAACCCGCATCCGCGCAGCTTTGGCACTTTTCCAAGAGTGCTTGGCGTCTACGTCCGTGAACTGAAAACACTTCGACTGGAAGACGCTGTCCGCAAGATGACATCGCTCAATGCGGCGAAGATCGGCCTGCACGATCGTGGTCTGATCGAGCCGGGCCAACATGCCGATCTGGTGATCTTCAATCCCGCGACGATCATCGATCGGTCCACGTATACGGAGCCCTTTCAGTACGCGGAAGGGATCGCCCATGTCATCGTGAACGGACAAGTCGTGCTGAGCGATGGCAAACCGACAGCCGCTCGTCCCGGCCGGCCATTGCGGCACACCCCGTGAGTGACGAGTCGAGAAGCTTGCTGAAAGTAGGTTAAGCTTCAGCCTAGCGTGGCGTAGCCGCAACGGAAAGAAGGTGAAAAAGCGTTGCTCCCGTGATACAGAGAGGTTGTAAAATCCTCTTCTGCGTCATCAGGAACAACGCCATGCAGCAGTTTCTACAGACTTTTGCGGACCATGTCACGGG
>DASYEA010001056.1:0-2890 GCA_036499265.1 Schlesneria sp.
TTTCTGTTCAAGATCGTCAATCAGACTAAGTCCAATCTGCTGGACTTGCTCGCGTTGCTGATTAATGCGGCGGTGTTTTACGGCAGTGCCTTTGAACTTGTCGAAGAAGCTTTTGACCGACGCTGGGTCGCGGTGGTGACGATCTCGCTCGCCGCCTTCTACGCCGCGCACGTGTTCTATTGTCTGTATCGCAGGCTCGTCGATCGCGAGCTGATTGTCAGTTTCATCGGTTTGTCCGCCTGCTTCCTGGCGGTGACGATGCCGCTGCTGTTGTCGTCCGAGTGGATCACAGTCAGTTGGGCCATTCAAGCCTTCGTATTGCTGTGGGTTGCCAAAAAGATCGGCAGCGAGTTCTTGCGACACGTCTGCTATCTGCTCTACGGAATCGTGCTGCTTCGCTTCGGATTCATCGACCTGACACGGCACTTCCTGATCGCACCACCCGCCGCAGAAATGACGATGGTGGACTACCTGAATCATGTCGTCGAGCGATTGGTGATGTTTGGGATTCCAATCGCCTCCATCGGCGGGGCCTATCGTTTGTTGTTGCCCTCGAGAGACGACGGCGATCGAATTGTTGACCGAAAGAACGACATCTCGGGCCTGATCAACGAGGCTTGGGCCATGCGGCTGGTTGTCGGTGTCGCGTTCGGCATGCTGTTCCTGTACCTGCATCTCGAGTTGCATCGAACGCTAGGCTACTTCTATCAACCGCTACAACTTCCTGTCCTGACATTGCTCTGGCTGGCGATGTGCGGTGTCCTACTTTACCAGGCGACGCGAACGACCAGCACCGCGATCCTCGCCCTTCTGGTGCTGTTCGTCGGTGGCGTGATGTTCAAGCTTTTCGTTTTCGATCTCCCCGCCTGGGGACTGTCGGAATCCGGTTTGTACGAAGGTCAGTATTCGTTCCGCGATGCATCGCTACGGCTACTGGACTTCGGTGCCGCAGTCGCCTTCTTCGCTGGTGGATATGTGCTGCTTCGAGGACGAACAAGTTCACGTGATGTGGGTGTGCTGCTCGGGTTCACCAGCATCGGACTGCTGTTCGTCTACTTGACTCTCGAAGTCAATTCGTTCCTGTTTTACTACGTGAAAGAGTTGCGACCCGGGGGCGTCTCGATCCTCTGGTCACTGTTTGCCTTGGGCTTGATCCTGCGAGGGATCTGGAAGAACGCTCGCTCGCTTCGCTACCTTGGGTTGCTGCTGTTCGGGGTCGTGGCCTGGAAAGTCTTCTTCGTCGACCTGCGAGAATTGGACCAACTCTATCGAATCGTCGCCTTCCTGGTGTTGGGGGTACTGCTGCTGGTCGGTTCGTTCATTTACTTGAAATACCGCGATTCATTTGCCCAAAAACCCACGTCGGAGGAGTCAGTATGAGATCATTCGCACCAGGAATTGCGGGCATCTGGATCGCTGTTGCGGCGCTGGCTCAAGCGGCAGAACCAACGGAGCTCTTTAGGAAGGAAGTCACCTTCAGTGGCAAAGGGGATGAATCACTAGTCGCCGTGAAACTCGATGCTGAAGTCTATTCGTCGTCGCAATCGGGTTACGCCGACCTGCGGCTGCGTGATGCTCGTGGAACAACAATTCCATTCCTCGTGCAGAAGTCGCAAGAAGTCCGCCTGCAGACGGTTCGTCGCCGAGCATGGACATCGTCGAAGCCGACCCTGAAACCTTTGGAAAGCGGCGGTCTCGAGATTACGCTGAAACTCGACGAACAAGATCCCTCCCCGAACGGCATCAGGCTGGTCACTCCGCTTCGCAATTTTGAACAGCGAGCTCGCGTTTTGACCTCATCCGATGGTCAGACTTGGGAGCCCGCATCAGCCGACACCGTGATCTTCGATTATTCACGCTTCATGGATGTCCGCAACGACAACGTGACGTTTCCTTCGACATCCCGAAAACACTTTCGCATCGTGATCGACGATGTCACGTTAGAGCAACAATCGGAATTGCTCGAATTGACCCGTCGCCTGCGCGGCAATGACGAGACCGAACGCACCGAACGCGTCTCCATTGACCGTCGCCCATTCCGCATCGACCAGATTCAGTTCTGGCAGGATGGGACCGAAGAACACGCCAAAAGCGATCACAAGCAGAACTATCCCATCGTCGGCTTCAAGGTTTCCGAGGACATCAAAGTCCAGCAGACAATCGTCGAGATCGAAACTCATCGCGAACCACTGACTTCGTTCGTGCTGGAAACATCGTCGAAGAATTTCAGTCGCAACGCTGTTCTGCAGATTCCCGAACAACACGGGGTGCAGAAGTCCTGGCGCGACGTGAGTTCAACAACAATCTCGCGACTCGATTTCCAAACATTAAAACGCGAACAACTTCGCATCGAGTTTCCCGAGTCGCGAGAAAATCGATACCGCCTCGTGATCGACAATCGTGACAGCTCTCCATTGGCCATTACCGAAGTCACAACAGAGGGAAACGTCTATGAAATCATCTTCCTCGCCGGATCTAACCAGCCCAATGAATTGACCTACGGAGATTCCGAAGCGACAGCACCCAACTACGATACGGAGTCGCTTCGCGCATTACTGACCGAGAACGTCCGTCCCGACATCGGCCAATTGGGGCTTGAAGTCAAGATCGTGGGCGCCGCGTCAACGGGATTCAAATGGTCTTCCATCGTCAACGATCCACGAATACTGACGGGAGTCATTGGCGTTTTGGTCGTTGTCCTGGGTTGGGCTTTGTATGGTGCAGTCAAGCGGATCGACGCGTCGCCTCCAGAACCTCCCGCTCCGTGATGTGACAGATGAGGACGTGAATGCAGGCTCAATCAACGAACGTCATTGGAATCGTCTCCAACTGCTGGAAGGTTCAACTCGATCAAGAACAGACCCTGATCCAGTTGATTGATCAGGCTCTC
>DASYEA010001057.1:0-4769 GCA_036499265.1 Schlesneria sp.
GTCATCGAACGGCAAATGCTGAGTATCCGCCTCGCGAAATGTCAGTCGAGCCGCCCCTGCCGCCAGTTGCTGAGCGTGTCGCTTGTCCCGTTTCGCCTCGGCAATCCGCAACATCTCGGGCGTAAAATCAGTGGCCTCAACGGGAACCTGCCCCTTGCCCTTGTTCCAGTAGGCTAGAGCGAGATCTCCTGTTCCCGTACAGACATCCAGAATCGGAGCCGTCCCGACCGGTGCCACGGCGCGAACCGTCCGCCATCGCCAGTAGACATCCACGCCCCCCGAGAGAACGTGATTCATTAAGTCGTAGCGGCCCGAGATCTCGCCAAACATCTGGCGAACGCGCGCTTCGGACTTGTCGACGGCAGGTGATGAAGTGGTCATGCAGTGTGTCGGATTTCGATTCGAATTAACGATGATGGTGGACTGGAGCGATGACTATAACATTCAGCGAACGCCAGAGCACTCAGTATTCTGGCAGTCCGAATTCGACCCAGCGTTCATTGAGCCGCGACGCGACTTCGACGGGAATTGTCAGTTTATAGGGCATCTGTCGATTGCCAACTTCTTCAGGAGTCTTGCGTGTCGCATCGATCCCAATTTTGCTGCCCACACCGGGAATCTCCGTCGTGTGATCATCGAGATGAGTCGGCCCGTCACTCATCACGACATCACGACTTGGATTGACGTTCGCACCAACCGCAAACCAGACGTGATCTTCGTTCTGAACATGCACGTCCGCGTCGACAATCACGATGATCTTGTGCAAACCCAGTAACCGCGAACCCCACAGCGCATTTAACACCTGTCTCGCTTCGTGCGGATGATCTTTCCGAATACTGACAAACAGCAGGTTGCGAGACGCCCCCGAAAATGGCTGATGAATCTCGACTATCTGTGGAATGACCGACTTCGCCACCGCCAGACTCAGCCGTTCGACCGCCAATCCAATCCACGATTCTTCACTCGGCGGAGGTCCGGAAATAATCGCCGGTAGCACTGGGTTCGCCCGATGAGTAATCGAGGTGACCTGAATAACCGGCAGTTGTTCGGCAGGTCGATAGTGCCCCATCCCGCCTGCGATGGCTGGGGCATCAACAGGATCAGAGGCGTAGTCGATGTAGCCTTCCAGCACGATTTCCGAAGCGGCGGGAACTTCCAGTTCGATCGATCTTGCCTTCACCAGATCCAGCCCCGACCCGCGCAGAAAGCCGCCGAACAACAGCGCATCGGCAGGCGAAGCAATCTGAGCCGCGCTGATCAGCGCATTCACCGGATCGCCACCGAGCGCCACCGCCACCGGAAACTGCCGCTGCTCGCGAACTGCCACTTGCCATTGCTGATAAGACAGGTGGTGCCGGTTCCAGTGTGGGACGAGTTGCTGTTGATTGATGACTTGGACCGGGAACCGCACCAAACTGCGAATGCCGGTCGTGGTGTCTTGAGTCAGGATCTGCCCGGCCGTAATCACCGGATTCGCTTCCTCAGGCCAGCAGCGCGGGATCGGCAGATCCCATAAATTGACATCGCGGCCCAGCTTCACGACTTGTTGACAGACCGCCGTCCGGATCACTCGCGGAGCAAACTTGGCCAGCCCGGACAGCGACGGTGCCAGCTTCAGCGCCTCCAACCAGCCGCCGGATTCGGGTTGCAGCAGGCGATTCATTCGGTCCGCAAGCTGATCGAGAGAATCGACTCCGAGCGCCAGGCAAAGCCGGCGTCGGCTTCCCAGCAGATTGGTCACGATGGGGATCGCGCTACTTTTTGGCTTTTCAAACAGTAGAGCAGGGCCGCCATCGGCCGATTTACAGACTCGGTCGGTAATCGCGGCGACTTCCAAACCAGAATCGACCGGCGCACTGATGCGCACCAGTTCTCCGGCGTCTTGCAATTTGGAAAGAAAGTCGCTTAGAAACTCGTGCGGCATGAGGATCTTGCTACCGGTTAATGGCCCCGTCGGTCAGGTGCCAAGTGCCGACATTCTGCACGGGATCGGGGGCTTGGCAGGCGGATTATATCAACGTCGGCGCACTTGGCACTTCTGTTCGGGGCAGGTACCGTCCTGATCTTGTCAGACTGTTTTTCCGTCTTTGAAGTGGACGAAAGTTCATGCTGCAGCGATATCTGATGGTTTGGCTGGTGCTTAGTTCGAGCGTCTCGCTGTTTTGGCCGAGACTGTTCCCGGGCGAATTTGATCCGTTTTTGCCATCGGGAAATGCCCTCACCGTGGGCATTTTTGTGGTGATGTTTGCGGTCGGCGCCCTGATGCGACTGGATGAGGTACTTGAGGTAGGGCGCCGGTGGCCGGCCGTTTTGTTCGGCACGTCGGTCCAATACGCCTCGATGCCACTGCTGGCATATGTCATCGGCCACGCGTTTGCCTTCGACAAGACCACGCTGCTGGGAGTCATCATGGTCGGATGCGTCCCCGGGGCCATGGCATCGAATGTGTTGACGATGACCAGTCGCGGCAATGTCAGCTATTCCGTGGCGTTGACGACGCTGGCCACGATGCTTTCGCCCATCGCCGTGCCCTTGGCATTGTGGCTGACGTTAGATGTTTCTGGAGACATGAGCGGCCAGTTCAAGCTCTGGAAGGTTTCGCAGGAGCTATTGATCCAAGTTGTATTGCCAGTCCTATTGGGTTTTGGACTGCGGCGTCTGTCCAGCAATTTCGAACGGCTGGCCGAGCGGTGGGCTGCGGTTGTCGCGAACCTTGCCATTCTCTGGATTATCGCCTCCGTAGTGGGATTGAACCGGCAGCGACTGGGAATCGTGTTTGGATTTCGCGATGGCGGACTGATGTTTAGCGAATCGAAACTGCTGCTGGCGTTGCTGCTGATCAACGTGCTGGGTTACCTGTCGGGTTACCTGGCCGGCAGGCTGGTCGGGATGAATGATTCGATGCGACGCGCGCTGACTCTCGAAGTCGGTATGCAAAACTGCGGTCTGGGAACCACACTCGTCGTGCGACTGTTCCCCGGTGACGAATTCGTGGCGGCTACCATTCCGACGGCCGCCTACACGTTTGGCTGCGTCTTCACCGCCACGATCCTGGCGCTATTCTGGTCGCGAATCCCCATCAAAGATGGATCGGACACAGAGGCAGCGGTGACTACTCCGCAGACAGCATCGGCAGGCTGATCCGACCGAACTGACAAGAGCTGGCTTCGAGATCAATAGTCACTCGAGAGACGGATCATCCCAGTATCGCCAGGGTTGTAGTTCCCGATCCCCGAGGCATATTCCACGGCACGCCCAAACACCCAGCCCGCTTCTAAACGGCAGGCATGTCGCTTTTCGCCTCGACGTTCCCACCCCACAAGTAACCGGTAGTCACGCAGAGTCACAATGTCGTGAATCGCACCGGGCCGCTGGATTGAGAAGGAGTTGCCTCCCAGTTCACCGGCAATATAGCCCCAATGTCGCCCCTCTTCGGCACGGCTTAGCCGCCAGGCTGCCTTGGGATGGGGAAAGACCAGGTCAAATTCCTTGCTCCCGTCGGTTGGCTTGTAGATGAAGCCCGCCACCGGAAGCAGCTTGATGTCTTCGCGGTCCAGATCGGTGATCCCCGCGACCAGTTTGAATTCGTCATTCATCTTGAACGTGTTGACCGCCTGCCACGGCAAGCGAAATAACTGGTAGCTCTTGTTCGCGAAGTCGGTATTCCAACTGGGGCTGACCACGACATCGAACGACCAATCGTCACTCGCCTTGATGCCCGCGCCGACATCGACAAACAGGCTGAACAAATAGGGAGGAAGGTCAGTTGTGTCTGGCCCATTCAGCCAGCGAAAGGCATGGCCACCGCTAATTCGAAATGATGCTCGATCGGCCGCCGCATAGTCCACCACCGCCAGATCGCGACCAACCCATTCCAGCATTCCTAGCTGATTGCCCGTCCCGGCGAGCCAGCCAAACGAATGTTGCTGCGTTGCCGGAGATTCCTCCTTTTCGCCACTACTCTTTTCCGCTTGAACGGCCGCACCATCGATCGCCACGGCATCGCCTTGCAGCGTCCCAATCGACAGAGCAGAGTCGTCCGGCCCGGGTGGCTCGATGGACAGCAAATCTTCAGGCTGAAGTTCCGGTTCCTCGTGAGCATTCACGCCAAAGTAAGCCTGTCCTGCGTCGCCATCATCACCGACCAGGCGAACGACCTCACGCAGCGACTCGACAGATGTTCGCAACGCAAAGTAGGACGGTTTCGACGGCGTTGTTCGTCGGATGGGTCGAATCAGCAACGGGGAATCCGGCCTCAGCACGGGTTGTAGACGCGGCCAAGCGATCGACTTCGGTGGAACAAATGGCTGAGCCCCCTGAACCGCAGACGCGGTCCAGACAACGATCGTCACGACAAGCAGGAAGCATCGCTGCAATGTTGTGGCCCAATGAGTCGCAGGGAAGGGGGCGGGGGTGATATCAGTTCGCCGCGATTCGATCAAGACACGCTGTCTCGATTACCTCCCCGTAGCCAAGGTCGCCAAGACCGTGGGCGGAAGTCATCTAGTCGCTCTCAATACTTTGGGTAAAGAGTTTGAAACACAGAGGCACAGAGATCACCGAGTTGGCGCGCATGCGCGGCGACGATTATCACCCGTCCCCGTTTTCGATCTCTTTCTCTCTGTTTCCTCTGTGCCTTGTATGTTGTCAAAACGAAGTAAACGGAGTGTAGTGGAGCCCGGGAAGTCTGCGTCTTTGAGCGTCAGCGAAAAGACGCAGACTTCCCGGAGCGCGGTAGATCGATCGTGCCTTGGTGCCAAAAACACCGT
>DASYEA010001058.1:0-2348 GCA_036499265.1 Schlesneria sp.
AATCGGCGTAGCTGCCAGCACAGGGCCGACGTTTTAGCCCCCCAAGCAGTGAATCCGATTTTCCGACTCCCGCGGGCAGTACAATTCGGTCCAACTGCTGCACAAGGACTTACAACGAGGGTGGACCGCAACAAATGTGGTTTTCCAATTTAGTGAGTTGGTTGTTCTTCCTCGTGTGGAAACGATGCAGAAGCAACACTCAGCATCGCTTCATTTATTTTTTAAGGCCTGTAAGCAGACCCGTCCGCACCTTCCAGAAGAGCGGCCCGATTCGAATTCCGGACCAAAATATAAAAGGATCTGATGCTTCGGCACTCCTGGTTTTTCATCCAAGGCAACTGGTCCGAAAGATCGACCTGATTGACATGGTGTTTCGCGAACTCCCGCGACTCGACACCTATCGAATTGAAGTCGATTGCGACGACCGACTCGCTGGGAAAACGAAGGGAATGTAAACTCGTCGGTACGCGGCTAGAGGGTGCAACTCGAAGAGCCATGAGTCCTACTTGGCCTGCCGCGCTCTTCTAGCAATAGGACGTTCACGTAGGACCGTGACATGTCGAATGCACCGCGTTCCAGGGCTGACGATAACTTTGCCTTGAAGCTGAAAGAACTTGGCATCGAGTCTGCCGAATTTGGGTTCACGTTTATTCGTGTTGAAGATCCAAAGTTTCAGCCGTTCCGCGACGCTTTCGCCGAATACCGACGCGAATTTGCTGCAGAGTTTGCTCCGCAAAGCTCCTCGGAACCGGAGGAAGCTGATGATCTTCATTCTTGGCTTATCAAGATGGAGCCCAAGCTAATTTACCTCAACTGTGTTCACCCTGACGAACGAACGAAATGCCCAATTCGACCTGTCGACTTGCAGTTCTGTCGCGAAGCATGGGGAGTCGCTCGTTTGGCCGGAGTGAGGTTTCGCGAAGCGACTCGACTCGACCTCAAGACTGCTGATGATGAGCTCGATTACTTGACGGGATTGAAAGTGGCGATTGAGGACCATCAAACAATCGTGCCAACCTTGCACACGAATCAGTCGGCTGAAGCACGACTAATCGCCACACCCATCCCGGCAGTTGAACGCGAGGACGCAGAGAAGCACGCCGTAGTCGAGTCTGGCAAGACTGAGCAGTACGCGACGCTGATGATATCCTTGAAATCTCTCGCCAATGATCAACTTATCGGAAAGCAACGACGAATAGTCGAGTTGCTGGTTGAGGCAGAGGGACGGAAACGCATCGCCGATATCGCAACGGATGCGGAAGTTGACTGGGATAAGCCCTATAAGACGGGCATCGATGGTTTCAAAAGAGGAATAAAGCCGAAGGTCATGAGTTATGGCGCTGCCATAGTGGTTGTCGATCAAGAACTCCGGATCGTTTTTGCCGATGACGTGCCACGGTCTTCTCGTCGACCGACCAAAGTGAGCCTTCACGTGCCACGTCCTCCGGAGCGGGCAGTGCCGCCAAATTGCAGCCAATAGTCTGCGTCCGTGCTGCCGATGCGCCGCTGACTTCTTGCTCGAATAGCCCCGTCTGGTCACATACCCGATGGAGACAATGAGCATGGCAAAGCAGAGACCATATGACCCCCTGGATTGTATCCCCAGTGTAGAGGTCATCGAACAGCGGTTGAAAGATGTCGAGATGAAAGCACGCAAGCTGCGTGTGCTTCTCAGCACGGCTCGCAAGATCGAACGCCAAACTGAATCTTCTGCCACGACGGGAGCCGCTGATGAGTAGCAATCCACTCGATTTGGATTTGCTGCTAATCCCATCTCGCGACGCGGCTCGGATGTTGTCCGTGAGCGAGCGAACACTATTCGCGATGACCGCCCCACGCGGTCCGATTGTAGCCGTCAGGATCGGACGTACCGAGTCAAAGAATCCGCGCGTCCTCTATTCGGTTGAGACGCTTAAAGCGTGGATTGCCTCGCAGACGGGATCAACCGTAGAAGCAACCGACACAACAAGCGATAGCAGGAGGGCGTGATGCCAGCGCGACGACTTCCAGCTTTTCAGTTTTACCCTGGTGACTGGATGAAAGACACAGAGCTTCGAAGTGTCAGCCTCAGTGCTCGCGGGCTCTGGATTGAGATGCTTTGCTTGATGTCAGAAGCTCAGCGACGTGGCTATCTGCAGGATGCGACCGGTTCGCCATTGGGTCATTTGCAAATTGCACGAATGGCGGGATGTTCCCCGCAGACTGCGAAGAAATTGATTAAAGAACTGGAAGATGCTGGCGTGTTTTCGAGAACCGAAACTGGTGGCATTATTTATTGTCGGCGAATGGTCCGAGATGAAAAAATCCGCGAGCAAAATACAGTGAACGGGAGCAAAGGGGGGAACCCG
>DASYEA010001059.1:0-3738 GCA_036499265.1 Schlesneria sp.
CATTGCTTTTCTCGGGCCTGGCCTTGATCGCCACGACCGGTGCTTGGCTCGACTTCGACTACCTGGATGCGCAGCAGGCCGATGATACTTTTCACTTGCTGTCACATCTGGCCGGGCGTGAACTGCTGGTCATGGATGAACTGAGTGCGCCGCTTCTGCCACTGGCTGCGCTGCTGTTCTTTCTTGTACCTTTGGCGACTCTGCAGACCAAGGTCCGACGTTTTTCGTTCGCGTGGAATCTGGTCTCCGAAGCTCTAATCCTGGCTCTCTTCAGTTATCAGGAGCAATGGGGCATCATCGTGCTGCTGGCTGTCGGTACGATCCCGCCGTATCTGGAGCTTCGCGAACGTGGCAAGCCGACGCACGTTTATATTATCCATATGGCGTTGTTTATCCTGCTGCTGGTCGTGGGTTGGACGTTTGCCGAGATCGAGGGTGGCAGCGGTCGCGTGCATTCCTTGTGGGTCATCATTCCGCTGCTGGGCGCGATCCTTGTTCGTAGTGGCATCGCCCCTTTTCATTGCTGGATGACGGACCTGTTCGAACATGCGTCTTTCGGGACGGCGCTATTATTCGTCATGCCGATATCGGGGGCTTATGCCGCCGTGCGTCTGGTGATGCCGATTGCTCCCGACTGGGTGCTGAGCAGCATCGGTTTGGCGTCATTGTTCACTGCCGTGTATGCGTCGGGCATGGCGCTCGTTCAAACGGAAGCGCGACGATTCTTCTGCTACCTGTTTCTCAGCCACTCCGCCCTGGTTCTGGTGGGACTGGAAGTTGGTCCCGTAAATCCACTGGCCCTTACGGGGGCTCTTTGCGTCTGGCTGTCGACCGGCATGGCACTGGGTGGTTTCGGATTGACGCTGCGTGCGCTCGAAGCTCGTCGCGGCCGATTATCGCTGACCCACTTTCATGGCCTCTACGAGCACACCCCGGAACTGGCGATTTGCTTCATTCTGACGGGATTGGCAAGCGTTGGGTTTCCCGGAACGGTCGGGTTCGTCGGGACAGAACTTTTGATTGACGGCGCGGTCGAAGCGTATCCGTATATCGGAGTGGCGGTCGTGATCGCCGGAGCCTTGAACGGGGTCGCCCTGATCAAGACCTACTTCATCCTATTCACAGGAACTCGCTATACATCGGCGGTTTCGCTACGAATCCGTACTCGTGAAAGATTTGCCGTGCTCTTGCTGGCATCGCTGATTCTGATCGGCGGCATTTACCCTCAGCCGGGAGTTCACTCCCGTAACGAAGCCGCCAAAGCATTGCTCAAAACGCGCGAAGCACTGTCACCCAGTCCGACATTCCTCTTGCCGCAGCATGAAGAAGAACATCATGCGTCCGAGCATGGCAGTTGATTGCCAGGAGCTTTTGGTGGCCTCTCTCGTTTCTCGTCACGAGAAACCGCTGCGCTGCATGGACGAAAGATCTCTCTGTTCTGATACTGTCTCATCATTCGCTCGCTGCGGATTCAACGAGATTGGCAACTCAGAGGAGATTCGGTTCATGACAGGTTCCCTTTTGAAGTGGATGCAGATTGCTGCCATCGTCGCGCTGATCGGTGCAGCAATGCATGGTCGTTCTGTCTGTGCTGCCGAAACGAAACCGAACGTCGTCCTGATTGTTGTCGACGATCTGGGCTGGGCCGATCTTGGTTGCTACGGCAGCAAGTTTCATAAGACTCCGAACCTTGATCGCCTGGCGGCGGAAGGGATGCGATTCGAGCAAGCCTATGCCGCGTGTCCCGTCTGTTCACCGACCAGGGCCGCGATTCTGACGGGCCGATATCCGCAGCGGATGAACATCACCACGTGGTTGCCTGGTCATCCAGACAGCCCTGCGCATCGACTCAAGCAGCCCGTCGTCTCACTGCAACTCCCTGCGTCGGAAACGACGATTGCGGAGTCGTTGAAAGCAGCGGGTTACACGACGGCTTCGATTGGGAAGTGGCACTTGGGAGGGAAGGGTTCGGCCCCGACGGATCATGGTTTCGACATCAATATTGCGGGCGACCACACCGGACAACCGTACAGCTATTTCGCTCCGTACTCGAACAAGGACGGCAAGACGATTCCCGGCCTCGAGCAGGCACCCGAAGGCGAATACCTGACGGACCGATTGGCCGTCGAAGCTGAAAAATTCATTGATGCTCACCAGCAGCAACCGTTCTTCCTGTACCTGCCAAACTATGCCGTCCACACGCCGCTAAAGGCCATGCAAGAAACCATCGCCAAGTATGGGGCGATGCCGGCGCAGGCAAATGGTTCGCAGATCAATCCGATTTACGCCGCGATGATGGAGAGTATGGATGAAGGAGTCGGGCGAGTTCTGAAGAAACTCGATGATTTGAAGCTCAGCGAGCGAACATTGATCATCTTTACCTCAGATAATGGCGGCTTGGCCAACGGCAACGGTCAGATCATTCCGCCCACATCGAACGCCCCTTTGCGTGACGGCAAGAGCCATCTCTATGAAGGTGGAATTCGAGTTCCCCTGATCGTGAAGTGGCCCGGCATTGTGAAAGCGGGCTCGATCAATCGTGAGGTCGTTTCCAGCATCGACCTCTACCCGACGATCGTAGCGGCCTGCGGGCAGCAGATCACCGGAGAACTCGACGGTTTGAACCTGCGGCCGGTGCTGGACGGGACTGATGCCTTGAAACGTGATGCAATCTACTGGCACTTCCCTCACTACAACGGCAACGCCGGGGCCAAGCCGGGAGCCGCGATTCGTGCAGGGGAATGGAAATTGATCGAGTTCTACGAAACGGGTCGCCAGGAACTGTTCAACATCGCGAAAGACACGCGTGAGTCCAATAATCTGATCGAGCAAAATGCGGACATCGCGAAAGGATTGCATGCGAAGCTGACAGCGTGGCGCGAAGCCGTTGGTGCCAAGATGCCCACGCCGAATCCTAACTACACGCCAAATCTGCAAAAGGAAAACGGTGTCGTCTCGATGCCTGCGAGTACTGCGGATGTGAATGGCATCACGTTGCGTTATGAGCCGTTACCAAACAAAGACACGTTGGGTTTCTGGGTTCGCCAGGAAGACTGGGCCAGCTTTGAATTCACTTTGAAGCAACCGGGCAAGTATCACCTGGTACCGCATGTGGGTTGTGGCACGTCGGGAGGAAGCCTGGTTCACTTTGAAGTCGCTGGCCAGACCTTGCTGCTGACAGTCCCCGGTACGGGCGGCTTCCAGAACTTCGTGCCGCAGGATCTGGGGGTCGTCACGTTCGACAAACCGGGCCGATACACACTGACGATCAAGCCCCAAAAGAAAGAGGGAGTCGCCGTCATGGACGTACGACTCGTGGTGCTGAAGCCCGTTGATCTCGCCACTCGCGACATGCTGCCGGATCTGCATCTCCTAGAGCCATTCTGGCGATCAACGACTGTTCATCGCGAGAGTGTGCTTTGTGTCAAAGAATCCACGGACGTTCCCGCTGATGGAAAGCTGTTGTTTCCTGCCACTAAGATTGTCGCCGCGCGATCTGCCGATCAACGGACTCAATTCCAGCAAGGGATGGATTTCAATCTCAGTCCCGACGGGACTCGATTGCTACTGACAGAGAAGTCGCGGATTCCGTCGCTACAGACATCGGACTTGTTTCCGCCCAAAGGAAAACTGCCGCAATGGAAAGGTGATGCCAGCCCCGGCCCCCAGTCGTTGCCACATAAAGTCGGCGATCCCGAGACCTTCATTCTGTTCAACAACGGACACTGGTTCCACGAT
>DASYEA010001060.1:0-4501 GCA_036499265.1 Schlesneria sp.
CAGTCAGTGATCGTTGCGGTATTACAGTGTGTTGTACCGCAGTTCATCGCATAGTCTGATCTCGCTCCGCCATAATACGCACTGCCCCCGGAACCCGACACTGGCACAACCTGACGTAGCCGAGAGTGCGACGGACAGAAATACGACGTAATCGGAATAACCTTCGCCGCTTGGTTGGCAGCGTCGCTCCCGCCTACGTCAAGACTGCAGTTGAACTGATTGTATACATTCACCTGATCGATGAAAGGGAGAATCATCACCCAGCCATTCGTATGATTCTGAGAAAGCCCACCATAGGGAAACTGATTGACCGCGTCATGATAGTTTTGAAATGCCAAGCCAATTTGCTTGAGATTGTTCTTGCACTGCGTGCGTCGTGCCGCCTCACGTGCTTGCTGAACCGCAGGCAGCAACAGCGCAATCAAAACCGCGATAATTGCGATCACGACTAGCAGTTCAATCAGCGTGAAGGCTCTACGGGAACGTGCAAATTCTCGCATGAACTAGACTCCAATTTGAAAATAAAGTAAGCATGGAACGAAACCTCGTTGTTTCGTTCCTATAGAGTCGGACACCATATCCAGCCCGTTTACAAGTTCAATTCGATTAGTGCTGCACCGGCGATACTTGATTGTATATTCACACAATGCCACATCTTCTTTTACGAATGAAGACAGCGTTCTCATGAGTAGCGAGAATGGATCTCGCGTTCCGGCCTGGTGACTTGTGACGAGAAACCAAAACACTCAGTACCGGACGGCTCGCGCACTAAAGCAGAGCAATTCGTACAACAGAACATTGCGACAGTGCTCCGAGAAAACCCATAGCCATTTCGCGGCACTATTGCACCTCACCCAGAATCGTGCTCCTCATCAGAAACTGCCCACTGATAGACCGTCGGCACGGTTCCCCAGGTTGTGATACGTATTCATGTCGATGTTCTGGCTGATAAAGCGAACTGACCCGTCACAGAAGGCAAAGTGACAACCTCCAATATGCTGACTGCCGAAGTTGGCAGAGGTGTCGCCGTAAGCGACGCCGATCGTGGATAGGTTGGTGTTCATCTGGTATTTGACGAGTCGGCAACCGTAGTTCCCCCATTGCCAATAAGCATTGTCGCTCGTGTTGGAATCGGTGGCTGCGGGGCTGACATTCGAGGCCACAGTCGGATCGGTCCACTTTTCGCCAATCAGGAACGTATTCGATGTGCCGTCCGTGATGTCGCGCATACTGATACTGGATTGAATGTTGGTCACCCCCGTCCAGTCAACGATCGCGGTGGAATAGCAATTCGTCGTGCCGCAGTTCATCGAGTAGTCAGAACGCGCCCCGCCATAGTAGGCACTCCCCCCTGAACCGGAGACAGGGACAACCTTGCGCAATCGACTGTGTGACGGACAGAAGTACGAACTGATCGGAATGACCTTTGCCGCCTGGTTGGCAGCATCGCTCCCGCCAACGTCGCTGCTGAAATTGAACGTATTGTACACGTTCGCCTGATCCAGAAACGGCAGGATCATCACGAATCCATTCGCATGATTCGCGGCGATTCCACCATAAGGGAATAGCTGCACGGCATCATGATAGTTGTGGACTGCCAGGCCCATTTGCTTGAGATTATTCCGGCACTGTGTGCGTCGTGCCGCCTCACGCGCTTGCTGAACCGCCGGCAGCAACAATGCAATCAAAACCGCGATAATCGCGATGACGACCAGAAGTTCAATGAGCGTGAAGGCTCTACGGGGATGTGCAAATTCTCGCATGGACCAGACTCCGACCTGTGAACAAAACTTGAACGTGGAAAGAAAACAACGTTGCCTTCTCCCACGGGGTGGACACCATATCCAGTCCGTCTACGAGTTCAATTCAGTTACGGCTGCACCGGCGGTAATTGATTACTTTTTCATCGAAGATTCACCAGTTCATCACCAGGTCGCTGCGTCTCTACTTGGTAAACATCTACAGGCGATTGTGACCATGGCGAAAGATGGCAAAGAAAGCCTCTCAATTGTGAATTTTGCGATTAGATTGTGAAGTCACAATGAGGATGCACAGACGGTACTTGCCCACCGCCTGCGGTTCTGGAAAATCCTCGCATTCCGCACCAGAGCGGTTGCGGTCCGTAGACCCTCGCTCTCCATTATCCCGTCGGCCCGACAAATTGATGACTGGTTCTGCGCTACCGGATTAGCGCGAAGCAGCGGGTTGATGGCGAGTCCTTGAAGGAGTTCTGGAATGTCCGAGCAATGGTATTACCGCATATTTGGCGAACAGTTCGGCCCGATACCACTGGAAGGACTGAAGGAACTGGCCGAGAACGGTACCATTCATGCGATCGATCAAGTTCGTTCCAGTTCCTCGGGAGCTTGGGTCGATGCCGCCTCGGTTGAAGAACTCAGTCCATCGACCAGTGAGCGTGGAAACCTGGCTGTCGCAACATTGACCTCCGACATTGAAATCTCCACGCACCAATCATTCAATAACGATGAATGGTTCTGCCTGCTGGGTGATCACGAACTCGGGCCGCTGAGCTTTGACGAACTGCTACAGTTTGCCGAGCAGGAACAACTTCGCGCCGACGATCAGGTCAAATTGGGTTCGAGTGGCAAGTGGCGTCGCGCCGGCTCCATCGGGCGCTTGATGGCAGCACTGCCTTATATCGTTCACGAAAAGAAAATCGTTCCGGCTCTACAGAGACCTGCTGCCAAACACGCGAAGAAATCGGATCCAAACCAGTCGACGATCCCAATTCCAATGCCTCCGCGATCGACACCGACTCCCGTCGTCGTCCCCGATCCCGAATTGACTTATCGCCTGGCCTACGAACAAGCCAAAACGAACATCATGGAATCGATGCTGGCTCAAGCGGACGCGACATCCAAGACGGCCGAAGAACAGGCTCAAGCACAGGTCGCATGGGCATCGGCTCCAAACGTTGAAAAGTTCTGGTGGGGCTGGTCCGGCGGTGTTGAGTTCGGTCCCGTCGAATTCTCGCAGGTCTTCGGCCTGGCCAAGATCGGCCAATTGAAGCCGTCGGATTTCGTGCGCAATGGGCCATTCGCACAGCACGTCTCATCGTCGAGTGTCCCTGGGCTGTTCCAAGCGGTCGACATGATCGCCCGCGCCAGTGCGGCCCGCGACATAGCTCGGTCACTGATTCAGGCTGCCGCTTCGCTGGCGGCTCCTCCGGCCCCGATCGATCCCGCCAATTTGGTCAAGCCTGTAGTAGCTCCGACTCCCGAACCCGAACCGCTACAGCGCAGCTATGCGACTTCGGCCAGTGGTGGGTACTCGTCGATGGGAGGCGGATTCTCGTCGACGTCGACGATGAGCACCTACGGCATGGACCGCTTGGCACCGGCACCGATGCCTAGCAAGGCGTTTCCGAAGAAGAACGCGTCGTCCTCATCGGGCAGCAGTTGGTTTTCGGACATGTTCGAAAGCCTCAACCTCAAGGATCCGAAGACGCTCGGTTCGCTCGCGCTGATCGCCTTTATCGGACTTGTCCTCGGTTGGGGTTACCAGCCCAAGAACCGTGGCCCCAATGCCAAAAAGTATCAGGCCTTAAATCAACGGCTCAAAGAAATCCAGGAGAAGAAATCCAGCGGAAGCAATCCAGCCCCACCGCAATCGAGTGGAGGGTGACCAGGACAGGTAAAGAGATGGTCACCGAATTGAAAAAGCAAGGCCAACCCTATCGGACCGAATCAGCGGCGTGGTCCGCGCTTGCTGAGAATCCATCTTATTAATTAGGGCGTTCATCCGGCACGTCCATACATCGGCGAGGAGTGTCTATGACCGTCGGGACTCACGCACCAAGAGCCTTCTTCTGAGACACCTGCGCGCAGGTCGCCAGCAAAATTGCGTTCGGAAAAGATCTTGTCGTACAGTCGAAACCAAGGTCCTCGTTCCACTCTCGTAATGAGAGTCGTCAACATGCGCACTGTCCAGACGTACGATTTCGCACACGCGATCAGGCGTTCTGCGATTCCAGCTTGTTGAGCCTGAGGCACTGTCGCTGACCTGTCTTCCGTGCGGCCCGACATTTCGCCTTCCATCTTCTAGGCTCCCTTCGCTCCACCGGAGTTACCCGGTTTCATAGCTACTATAAAACTTCTGTCTCTTGTCCAAATCAGTCTTTCAAACAGGCCTCATTGTTTCATGGACTGACAAGAGGTGCTTGCTTTTCTCCTGATCCCTCTCACGCTTCTCGCCGCCCACCTGCTTCTCTGGAAGCCACGGAAGACCGCTTCCCCAAGTCCAACAGAGCTGATCGGAACCTGAGATTCAGGACAGCTTCAACAATCTCGCTCCAGCTTTCCCAAGCCGGGCTTTCAAGCGTTCCCATTGAACACGCGGGACCACTCAGGAACGTGCGCGTTACGCCGCCAGGGCTGCGAATCATTCTTCATGCAAATGCAGAAATCCCAGTCAGGTGCTCGCCAAGGATTAGTTGGTGCATGTCGTCCGTTCCTTCGTAAGTCTGCACACTTTCAAGGTT
>DASYEA010001061.1:0-7683 GCA_036499265.1 Schlesneria sp.
AATATGCTAAACGCGGAATCACCGTGAATTGTGTCGCGCCTGGTTTCATCGAAACTGACATGACTGTTGCGGTGGTGAATGTGGCTGGTGACAAGATTAAGAATGCGATTCCGGTGAAGCGGCTGGGCAAGCCGGAAGACATCTCGTATGCGGTGTTGTTCCTGGCAGCGCCTGAGGCGAGCTACATCACGGGTCAGGTGATTAAAGTTGATGGTGGATTGACGTTAGGCGGAATGGGTTGAGAGCCCCTTCGCAATAGCGTTTGACAATATATGTGGGTTTGATTGATACGTGCGTCGCCCCGGCGGTCAGTCATCTGTATTGGGGCCATTTCGCGGTTCGGTCTGGACGGTGTCCGCACTTGAATCGCAGGAGAACTTTGGATGCCTTCACGCGACGAAATCTTCGAGAAAGTCAAAACAACTCTAGTCGATGCCTTGGGTCTGGATGAAGACGAGGTCAACGGCTCTTCAAGGCTTAAAGCCGATTTGGGTGCCGAATCAATCGACTTCCTCGACATCGTCTTCCGCCTCGAAAAGAATTTCGGCATCAAAATCCCACGGAACGAACTGTTCCCTGAGAGCTTGTTTACCGCAGATTCTGGCTTCGCCGAAAACGGCCGTGTTACCGACAAGGGGCTCGCAGAACTTCGCACGCGATTGCCACATGCCGATAAAGACACCATTGAAGCGTTGGCAAAAGATCCTCGGATCGAGAACGTCGAGGACTTATTCACCGTGAACATGGTCGTCAATTTTCTGACAGCCAAGCTGAACGGTTAATTGCGGCTGCGAAGGGTATCGAATGCGCTGGTTCTGGATTGACCGATTCACTGAATTCAAAAGTGGATCTCACGCCACGGCGATTAAAAACGTTACCTTGGCCGAGGAACACCTGCATGACCATTTGCCGGGGTTCCCGGTCATGCCCGCATCTTTGATGCTGGAAGGAATGGCACAGACGGGCGGGATTCTGCTGGGCGAAAGTAACCAATTCGCCCATATTGTGATCCTGGCGAAAGTGCCCAAGATGACGTTTCACGGCTGGGTCTGCCCTGGAGACTCTCTGCTTTATTCAGCGAAGCTGATTCAGCAGAGTGACGAAGGGGGCATGGTCGAAGTGAAAGCCCATGTCGGCGACCGTCTGGTCGCCGAGGGTGAGATTGTGTTCGCGCATGTTGACGATGCTGCCAATGGCGGGGCGAAGATCGACCAAAAGAACTTCGTGTTTCAAATTCTGCGGAACGTGATGGATGTCGGCAAGGCAGGTAACGGGACCGGTGCGTAAGTTCGCACCGGGATAACTTCGCCGGAAATGGTCCGGTTCCCGAACTGCTCCGCTTGCCGGAATACGGTATGGTGCCACCATTAGCTCAGGCACGATATCTTTGTTCCGTAGCTATTGACGAGGAATTCGCGATGAGACGACGAGTCGTAGTCACTGGAATGGGGGCCATTACACCGGTTGGCCGAACCATCGAAGAAATGTGGAAGTCGCTTCGCGAAGGGAAAAGTGGCATTGGTTCGATCACCCACTTCGACGCCTCTCACTTTCCCACGAAATTCGCTGCGGAAGTCAAAGACTTCGATCTTGGCATGTATGTCGAAGATCCGAAGCGATTTCAGTTCTCAGGACGCAACATCAGGTTCGCGGTGGGCGCTGCCAAGCAGGCGATGGACGATTCGGGAATTCTCGATTCCAAAATGGACCCGTCGCGATTGGGCATTTACCTGGGCGCGGGTGAGGGGCAGCAAGACTTCCACTTGGTGATGGGACTGATCGCAGAATCCCAGCACGAGGGGCAGGTCAATCTTGAGTCATTCACGCGGGCGGGCTTGCAACGCCTGCATGCTCAAACCGAATTAGAGCAGGAACCGAACATGCCGGCCGGACACCTGGCAGGCTTGTTCGACGCTCAAGGTCCAAACTTGAACTGTTTGACGGCCTGTGCCGCTTCCAGCCAAGCGATTGGCGAAGCGACGGAGATCATCCGTCGCGGTGATGCCGATGCCATGTTATCCGGCGGAGCTCACAGCATGATTCATCCGTTTGGCGTGACGGGGTTCAACCTGCTGACGGCGCTATCGACCCACAACGAAGATCCTCAAGGGGCATCACGTCCCTTTGATCGCGACCGAGATGGGTTCGTGCTGGGCGAAGGTGCGGGCATGGTTGTGCTGGAAGAACTTGAGCATGCCAAAAAGCGTGGAGCTCGAATCTACGGCGAAATCATCGGTTACGGGTCAACGGCAGACGCTTACCGAATCACAGACATTCATCCGGAAGGGCGCGGAGCGGTCGCCTGTATTCGAATGGCGATGCGAGACGCCGGGGTGAACCCCGAAGATATTCAGTATATCAATGCGCATGGGACCAGCACCGAAGTCAACGACAAGGTTGAGACTGCTGCCATCCGCCAAACGTTCGGCAGTTCTGCCTACAAGACTCCCGTCTCCAGCATCAAGAGTATGATGGGGCATCTGATTGCGGCGGCAGGTAGTGTTGAGGCAATTACATGCCTTCTGAGTATTCGCGATAATGTCGTGCCGCCGACGATCAATTACACGACGCCGGATCCAGAATGCGATTTGGACTATATCCCGAATGCGGCCCGAGATTGGCCGGTCAAACGGGCTCTGTCGAATAGCTTCGGATTCGGTGGACAGAACGTATCGTTGATTTTCTCCGAGTACGTTGCTTGAGGTTTTAGCCCCACGAGAGTTTATTGTCGGGCATCTTAGACCTCGAGTGGTCTGCAGGAGAATCAGTTGTGGTGTGGTTACTTGTGGCGCTTGTCGTGCTTCTGGCTTTTGACTTGGCGGTGCGAGTTTACTACGTCCGGATCGTACTCCGGGTGTTTGAAACAAAGCCGCCCTTCCGTGCTCACATTTTTCCACCCGATCCCACCGCTGAAGCTCTTGAGTTTACCTCCAGCGACGGAGTGATCCTGCGTGGCAGTTTGCACCGACAACCAGACCGAACACCCAAAGGTTTGATCCTGTTCTGCCCCGAAACCGACAGCAGCCATTGGTCTGCGATGTCGTATTGTCATGCCCTGATCCAGGACGGCTTCGATGTCCTGTCGTTCGATTTCCGTGGCCAGGGTGAAAGCGACGCCTCGCCGGGATACATCCCCAACCACTGGCCGACGATGTACGAAGTCGAAGACGTGCGAGCGGCGATCGACTTCATTTCGCGACGTCCCGACCTGCAGAACCTTCCGCTGGGACTAATGGGTGTCAGCCGCGGCTCTACCCTGGCTTTGATTGCTGCAGCCGAATGCCCAAGCGTGCGTGCGGTTTGCTGTGAGGGCGCCTATTCAACCGATTCGTTGATGCTGTACTTCATTTTGCACTGGTCAAGGCTCTACGTTCCCGGCTGGATCAGGACGCTGATTCCTCTCTGGCACTATCGTCTGACGATGAAAATGGTCCGCTGGACCAGCCGCATCTTGCGACAACGACCCTATGTCGTTCTGGAGCGGTGGTTGCCGAAGCTTCGCAATCGCCCCGTGCTTTTAGTTGCTGGAGAACGCGATAATTACGTCCATCCGGATGTGGCCCGTGAGCTTGTTCGGTGCATTCATTCTTCGGCTGCCGAAGTTTGGACGGTTCCCAGCGCAAAACACAACCGAGCCCGTGCCGTTGCTGCAGCCGAGTACGACAGCCGCCTAACAGCATTCTTCTCACAATTGACAGCCTGATTTTCATATTGCACCGCGATATCAGCACTGTTTCGGTGCAATACGGTGCTTGACATGGCTGGCACCGCGGTGATAGTTTCAATTGGCATTTCCCGTCTCATCATCTTCATCTTAATTCACTGCAATTTGGGAAGCGTTATCCACTTTTTGCGGGCTCGTTCAAGCCGTTCAGTTGTCGATCTTCCCGCCGTATCGTATCGTTCCTTTCTCGTCGTTCTGATCGTTTCAAATGTCCTGATCGCTAAATTCATCGCGCTCCAAATGCCGAACATGCGGGCCGTTCTCTCGCTATGGTCATGGATCGATGATGAATCGTCGTTAAACTAGTGGTAAAAGCCTATTTTCGCAGGTAGTGTGTTTGGGGATTCTCAAGCGGAACTGGATGCAGTCGGATTGGTCCATCCGCAATCGCTTGTGAAGGTTCCTCACGGCACGGTTTCGTGAACACTAAGGGATGGCCTCGTGCGAGACATGACTGTGACCTCGTTGCCCGTCCATTCTCGGATTGACGCTGTTTCACGTTTGGCGTGTCTCACGATCGTGTTGCTTGCGCTTTCAGGTACCCAAGTTGCGTTCGCGCAGCCCAGTGGTGCGCACGGTCAACCCGGCGGACCACCACGCCCATCCGGAATGCCTGGGATGCCAGGTAGAGCAGGTGGTCCAGGCACCCCACCGGGGGCACCAATTCCTGGTCAAGCCAATCCGAATGCCATCAAAGGTCCTCCGACCGAGTTGAAGATTGATTCGGTGACATTGCCAAAGGATTTCGCGCCGCCAGCCGCAAAGGCCGAGGTTATGGACCTCGATCAACCGCTGGCGATGCAAGACGAAATCGACAAACTCAAGAAGGATTTGGCGAAGTACCAAACCGTCATGCGAACGGCGAAATCGACCGACGCGGACAAAGTCTTGATCCGCAACGGGATCCGCTATCGCCTGGCACTGATGTGCCTGAAGAAAAACCGATTGGAACTGAGCAAGCTTCACGAAGATCTGACTCGAGACCTGAACTCGGCTGCTTCGGCCCCCGAGGCCGCCAATGCGAATGCAATCAGAAGTTTCCGCCAGATTGTGATGCAAGAAATTGTCAGTCAAGCGGGACCATTGCTCATCACTCAACCGTTTCATGTCCGGTTGCATATCGCTCTGCTCTTGGGCGAACTGAACCTGACAGAAGAGAATCCCAGATTCGCGCTGAAATTGGAGGCCTACTCTCCCGTTTGCGAGCCGTTGTTGCAGGTGATTTCTTCACCAGACCAGCCAGAAGGTGTGAAGATCGTCGCGGTCAACGGACTGGCGAGAAACCTGCGATTAGGCAACGCCAACGTCACCGTTCGAACTAGAGTGGCTCAGGCTTTGGTCGCAGAACTGAGCAATAAGAAGGCTCACTCGTGGTATCAGATGCGACTCGCAGCAGCCCTCGCAGCGATGGATGTTGATCTGGTTCAAGGGAAGCCAATCGTTGTCGATGTCCTGAAGGCTGTCCTTGCCGATGATGGACGCACATGGATTGTCCGGGCCGAAGCCGCCAAGTCATTGGGTCGCGTGCCGCTTCCTGCTGCTTGCAATCCACCATCAGTCACAAAAGCAGTTGCTGCTTTCACGCTGAAGTTGGCGAAGGCTGCTCAGCAATCGCCTCAAACCAACTGGAAGGGCGAGTTCCTCAAAGTCTATCTGGCATTCCAACAATACGACGCCACGGATTTAATGGCTGATAAGAAGTCCAAGGCAGGCCTGCTCAATAATTCGCAAGCGTCCGCAGCTCCAGCCTATGCTCTGATCCATCCATTGGTCGCCGCGATTCTGCAGGCTCAGCGATTGACTGTGCAGCAGGTGCAAGCCTTAGAAGATTGGGTGAAGCCGACTCCAGGACAGGCGCAACCCGCAAAACCGGCGACCGGCAGCCCCCCTGATGGAAGCGGCGCGGCGTCGCCCACGTCTCTGCGCGGCGGCCCGCAGAAGATTTAGCGAACAACGCGCGTTGACGGCTGATTTGGCATTTCCGCTGCCATTCCATTTCGCGTTTCCCCTGCCGTAAATTGCATTGGGGCGAGACGTTCAGTACGATTTGATCGCCTTTGTCCGCTGAGGGAATAGGATTCGCCTGAAGGCCTCCCACGCAATCCCTGCAGCGTTCCGCGAATCGGTTGTAACGGTTCGTGGCCTCCGTGGTCTCGACAACAGAAGGATGGAGTGAGCATGCGCCGTATGTTTTGCAGCCTGATTGCCGCATCATTGGTGATGGCTATCGGTTACCCGACGGTCTTTGCGCAGGAAGCCGAGAAGAAGGAAGAGAAGCCTGCCGAAAAGAAGGAAGAAGAAAAGAAGGAAGAAAAGCCTGCCGAGAAAGCAGCCGACAAACCAATGGGACCTGCGACAAAGACCGCAGTCGTCCACTTGGACAATCCTTCCGGCGTCACTGTTCATCCTGGAACAGGTCAGGTCTTCGTGACATCGCGCCAAGGGGTCTTCCGTTTCGTACCCAGCACACGCAAGATTTACCTGGAAGTCGAAGGCTTTCCGACCGACATCTACGGCAAGGGACCAAAGTACAATATCGGCCCCTTGGGCTGTACGTTGTGGGGAACCGATCGTTTGATCGTTCCAGATGGCAGCCGACCTGACGGCGAAGAACTGGTTCGCATCTACAAGATCGAAGAAGCTCTGCCCGCCAAGCCACGCAAAGAAGCTGAAGCCGAATTCACGCTCGGTCCTATCAAGGGAACTGGCGACACGAACAAGGGCGAAGGAAACTTCTACCAAGCCGTTGTTTGGAATGACGCGATCTATGTTACTTCGAACGGCGACGACACCAAGGGTTGGATCGTTTCTTCGAAGATCGCCGACGGCAAACCTGGCGAATTGACGACGACCATCGCCACTAAAGAAGCGACCGAAGTTGACGCTCCGGTGGCTATCGCGGTCAGCCCCGACAAGTCCCAATTAGTGGTCGGCCAGATGGGCGAAGTGAACGTTCCTGGCGATTCCTTGCTCACGACCTATGACAAGGAAGGAAAGCTGGTTAAGAAATACAAGACCGGCTTGCACGACATCACCGGCTTGGCCTACGGGGCCAATGGCAAGCTGTATGCAACCGATTTCGCTTGGTCAGATACCACTCAAGGCGGACTGTTTGAATTGGTAATCGAAGGCGACGAAGTGAAGCCGAAGAAGATCATCAGCCTGGACCGTCCAACTGCCTTGGCATTCGACAAAGATGGTGCTCTTTACATCACCGTCTTCGGTACCGGCAAAGACACTGGCGATAAGCCCGCAGGTGGCCTGCTGAAGCTGGACGCTGGATTCTAAGCGATTTAGACGCGATGTTTTTTCGCGGACCAACGCATATTGCAACCCGGCTGTCAGTCATGACAGCCGGGTTGTGTTTTTTACCGGCTTGGTGGCGAATGGGATTCGCGCAGAATCGATTTTCTCCTACAGTTCCGCTCGTCTTTGTCGTGCGTAGGAGCGGATGCAATGAGGATTCGAAGTCGCTGGCTGACATGGATTGCCGCCGGCACTGCTGTTGGCCTGTCGAAGATACTGTTCGCGACGTGTCGTAAGGTCTACATCGGGCCCCAAGAGACACAGAAGCTGAACTACGTACCGGTCCCAGGAGACGAGCAGTTCATCCTGTCTGTCTGGCACGACGCACTGTTAGTTCCAACATTCGCGGCCCCACGTGGCCTGCGAGAGAAAACCTGCTGCCTTGTTAGTCAGCATCAGGACGGTTCGTATCTCGCGTATGCGATGGCCCTGCTTGGTTACAGCACGGTGCGAGGATCCAGTCGTCGCGGTGGCGCGCAAGCTGTGCGACAACTTTTGGATGATACGGCCGGCAAGCACATTGTCATCACTCCTGATGGTCCCGGAGGGCCTCGTCGTCAACTGAAAGCCGGGGCCGTATTCGTCGCCTCACAACTGGGCCGCCGAATCCTGCCAAGTGCTTACTCAGCGACTCGAGCATGGCGGTTCAAAGG
>DASYEA010001062.1:0-1986 GCA_036499265.1 Schlesneria sp.
CGAAATGCCCCAAAACGCTGGCCAAAACCGTGAATCAACCGGCAAACTCAAGGTGAGCGCGCTGTAATAACACCAGAAATTACGCTGTAATTAATGAGACATCACTCGTAACGACCCAAGAAAGTGACGCTCCTCACCCCCGCCCCTCTCCCAGAGAGAGAGGGGAGATTTGTTGATGTCGCGAAGTACTCAACCAGAGCCGTTCAATCTTTATCTATGTCACCAACCACAATCACGACCGCAGAACGATTCATCGTCGATGGCCCCTTCGGCCCGCCGATCGCAATTGGTATTGGGCTCGTCCTGGCGCTGATATTTGCATTCATGCTGCGCCGCGAATCCAGAGTGCTGGGACCTCGAAATGTTGTGTTCTTCTGGTGTCTGCGCACCGTGGCCGTGTCGGTTGTATTGTGGATGCTGCTGGCACCGATGAAGGTTCTCGTCCAGACCTCGACCACCCGGCGTGCAATCGTGTTCATGACGGACGTCAGTGGCAGTATGCAGACTATCGACCCTGCTGGATTATCAGACGACTTTCGCTGGGCACTCGCCCGTGGTGACGGCCAGTCGTTTTCCATTACGCGGGAGGCCGATCAGGCTGTGGCGGCACTGGGGACCGCATTGCGGAAACTCCAAGCTGCTCATCGAGTATTGCAACAGCATCGCCTGGAGCGTCAACTGTTGGATGCCGTCGCGGCGGCGCATCAGGCGCTGGAGCGGGCCGGGCATCATGTCCGGCAAATCGAGAATGCCCCGTCTGGACGTCGTTCTTCCGACAAGATCCAAGCGCTTGTCAATCGACTGACCAAGTTGTTGAACAGTGCCGAACTGCAATCGTTTGCACAGAACGTGATCGCAATCAAGAAGAATCGCATGCCACCGCAAAGTGGATGGCAGGAAGGCCTGGCAGATCTTGAACATCGAATCTCCGTGATCAAAACGACCGCTCAAGAGCTTGCCTCGACGGCAGCCGATTTCGAAGGCAAGCATTTTGCGAATGGCAATCAGAAATTGTTGTCGAGCGTTCAAAACGCGAGCCGCCTGAACCGCGTGTCCAAATCTGTCGATTCGCTGCAGACGACGCTCGCGTCGCTCAATGAAAAAGCCGACCTGCGATTTGGCTCGTTTGATCGAGCGGTGCAGTGGACGTCCGGACCGCCTGCTCCTGAGAGTTCGTCGCGCAGCTCCAGCACGGCCGCTCGAGAGGAGCCTGTCGCAGCCCCTGGAACAGATCTTTCCAGTGCACTGGCATCGTTACAACAGGAATCGGCACATCAACCGTTGGCGGCCGTTTTCTTACTTTCGGATGTGGCCCACAATCAACCTGGCGTAAAACACCCGAACGCTGTCGCCGGAACGCTGACTGATACACCTGTGTACGTCGTACCGGTCGGCAATACGCAGCATGTCCGCGACGTGTACTTGAGATCGGTCTTCGCGCCGACTGTGGCCATGCGGAATGACGACATCGTGATTGAAGCCAGCCTGCAGGCGTATCATTGCGAAGGCGAACTCTGCGTCGTTCAACTATTACAAGACGGAAAACCAATCGATCAGCGCGAAATCCTGCTCGATTCCGGACTGGCGACTCGGACTGTTCGATTCGAACGCCGTGTCAGCACCATAGGGACCGAGCAATACCGTATCGCCGTGACGCCCATCGAAGGAGAACTGACGGCGGACAATAACATCCGCGACTTCGAAGTCAACGTCACGCGCAATGACATCAAAATTCTGCTCGCCGACGAGTTCCCGCGCTGGGAGTATCGCTATCTGACGCAATTGTTCCGGCGCGATTCCAAAGTGGAATGCGATGAACTGTTGTTCCATCCACGAATGATTGCCACGGGACGCCGTGAAGAATCCAAATCGGTTCCGATCACGGTCGACGACTGGGACTATTATGACGTGGTCATGCTGGGGGACCTGGCCACAGATCATTTGCCGGTGGCGGCCCAGGAATCGATGGTCAAATACCTTCAGGAT
>DASYEA010001063.1:0-1781 GCA_036499265.1 Schlesneria sp.
TCGAACTGGCAGGCGACCTATCCAGCCGGAAAGGCGATGTACGATGCGGGCATTCGCAATGTCGTCACCATCACTTGGCGGTACACGGCCGGCGCCGAGATGATCGGGGGCTTCAGCGAAAATTTCACCAAGCTGGGAGGCAAGGTCGTTGAGGATCTGACGCTTCCATTTCCAGAGGTGGAGTTTCAGGCACTGATCACGCGCATTGCGACCTTGAAGCCCGATGCGGTGTTCTCGTTCTTTGCCGGCGGTGGTGCCGTGAAATTCGTCAAAGACTACGATGCGTCCGGATTAAAGAAGACGATCCCGCTTTACGGAGCCGGATTCTTGACGGACGGCACGTTGCAAGCGCAAGGCGATGCCGCGACAGGTGTGAAAACGACGCTTCACTATGCCGACGATCTCGACAATCCTGCGAACGTGGCCTTCCTGAAGGCCTTCAAGGCCAAAACCGGGCAGGATGGCGACATTTATGCCGTCCAGGGCTTCGATGCGGCGGCTCTCTATGACATCGGCGTGAGCGCCGTCGGAGGGGACCTCAAGGCGCGCGACAAGCTTGTCAGTGCAATGGGAGCAGCCAAGATCGACTCTCCACGCGGGCCGCTCTCATTCAACAAAGCGCATAACCCGATCCAGAACATCTACCTGCGCGAGGTGCGTAATGGGCGAAACGAACTGGTTTCGATTGCCCAAGAAAAGGTCGATGACCCCGCACGAGGATGCAAACTCGTTTGATAGACCGGCAAGGCGCGATGGTCGGCCATGCCGGGCATCGCTCCGCGCGTTAAAGGGCGGCGCATGGATCTTCTCACGTTCGGCATTCAGCTCCTGAATGCCATCCAATACGGCACGGTTCTGTTTCTCGTGGCCAGCGGGTTGACGCTCGTGTTCGGCATCCTGGGCGTCATCAACCTTGCTCACGGCGCGTTCTATATGCTCGGCGCCTACCTGGCATATTGGCTCGCACTTCTGACGGGAAATTTTTGGATCGCTTTGTTTGGAGCGACGCTGATTGCGCTCGTTGTTGGCGGCATCCTTGAGGTGGTTCTCATCAGGAGACTCTACGGGCGGGATCACCTCGCGCAGGTGTTGTTATCTTTTGGCCTGATCCTGGTCGTCGATGAAGTTCGGCAGATCCTGTTTGGAAAGGACGTGCACTCCGTCGCGCCTCCCGACCTCCTGCGCGGCGCGATCCAGCTGACCGATAATTTATCGTATCCCGTCTACAGGTTGGCGATCGGCGTGTTTGGTCTTCTCGTGGCTGCTGTGATCTTCGTCATTATTCGGAGGACGAAGATTGGAATGATTGTTCGGGCCGGCGCGGAAAATCGTGAGATGACGAAGGCTCTCGGTATCGGTTTTGATGCCGTCAACCTGGGCGTCTTTTCTGTCGGGATCGCCCTTGCGGCTTTGGCCGGTGCGGTGATTGCACCTGTCGCGACCGTCTACCCGGGCATGGGAGACAGTATGCTGATCCTCTCGTTCGTGGTTGTGGTGCTGGGGGGTATTGGGTCGATCGAAGGAGCTGCAATTGGAGCCCTCCTCATTGGCCTGACCGATACATTCGGCAAGATATTCTTTCCGAGTCTTTCCAGTGTTCTTGTCTACCTATTGATGGCGGCCGTCCTTCTTGTCCGCCCAAATGGGATTCTCGGCCGAGGAGCTGCGTGAGGTGAGTAGCTTGGTCGATTTACGCTCCGGCTTAATCGTTGCAGTCCTGATCGTTGCGGCTGCAGCATTACCGCTGTTCGTTCCGGCGTATTATGTGCAGTTTGCCAGCA
>DASYEA010001064.1:0-1897 GCA_036499265.1 Schlesneria sp.
CCGACGATCCAAAGCCAACAGGTACTCCGTCAGCAGTTCCCGATGAGCGGCTTCGATCAGCGACAGATCGGGATCCAGCGGCTGAATCTGATGGATGTACCGCAAGCCATCCGGTTGATCGGTGAGTTCGGTCAGGCTGGCCGTCAGTTCTTGAATGGCGGACTCCATCTCCCAACCGCGAGATTCGCCGGTGGTTCGGTCCAGTTTCCAATGAACAATGCGCATCAATTCACCGGGTGGCGACGGCAAGCGTTCGACAGCCGCCAACATCCGCTCCAGCAAATCGTCCTTGCTGGTGACTCGATCGAGTGACTGCGTGATCTGTTCCCAACGAACGGGGCAAAGTGGAATCGTGGTCTGCTTGACTCGACGCTGCGAGTCCAGTTCCAGCAGCGTCACGCCGCGTGGGCCGGATTCCTCTGCAGACAATCCCTGTGGCCCTTCTTGAGCGTTGATGGTGCCGTCAGTCAGGGGTAACTGCGCGGCGACGTCACCCGCAGCACAGGCCAGCCAGTCCAGCGCTGCGAATCGAGTCGCCAAATTACCACGTAGGGATTCTCGCATGGGCAAGGCCAAGCCCACGACAAAGGGGCGATCGGTGGCGTGCTTCGATCGAGCGGCCAGAATATTGTCGAGCTCATGTGGTTCCACCGCGGAATCCGCGGTCACTGGAAGCAGCGTTGCCAGTAGCCGCCCATGGTCCGTCAGATCAACGGGCGTGTCGTCGGCACTGGCCAGAATCGTCACATTCTCGGGGAGTGCGGGGATGTCGTCCCAGGCGGCGATCGGATCCAGGCGGCCCGGCGTGATGAAGACGGGAATGGATCTCTCGTTGAGCCGTTCAAAACCGTTTCGCAGGGCGACTTCGGCCGACAGGCTGGCGACCGAGGAATCAAAGCTGTTTCCGGTAATCAGCAGGGCATCGACATCACGTTCGATAGCCAAGCTGATCAGTCGCTCGAACGTGACGAACGTGGCGGTTTCAACGATGTCACGAACTTCGTCGGTCCACGTGCCAAATTGCTGGAGCGGGCAATCCAACCGCAAGTTCGCGGCGTGCAGCAACCGAAGTGGCTTCGCGGCCATGAGGGCATCCCTTCCGATTCACAGTCCATCCATGTTGCTTTGCTCATCCGAACAAAACCGGTCACGCAGAGACACAATGAATGCTTTAGAACTAATGCCGCACGGTCCCTGCGCGAGCGCTAAAAGTGTACAACGGCGGCACTTTCCAGAAAACCCCGAACCTGCCTATTCTCGGCAGATCGACTTTTTCCGTGATTCGCTCCAAGACCTGAAAGCCGCCGTGAGAATCACTTCATCGCGGCAGAATGCCTGAGTGCTTTACCTGCCAACGCCCCGGTCGGGATGCCCTCGTGAACCGCTGGAACGCCATTCACGAAGACGAAGCGGACGCCGCTGGCATAGTGATGGGGTTCATCGAAGGTCGCTTCATCAATGTAATTCCTGGGATCAAACACCACGATATCCGCCGCGCATCCTTCTGAGAGGTAGCCGCGATCTTTCAGGCCGAGAATGTCCGCCGGCAGGCCAGTGGCACTTCGAATCGCGTGCTCTAACGAAACGACTTTGTCTCGAAATGCATAGCGACCGATCTTGCGGGCAAACGTCCCGTAGCTGCGGGGATGTGGTCGGTCCGAATTGGGCAGATAAGATCGTCCGTCGGAGGCGGTAGCGACCCAGTGCAACTGCATGGCGAATCGAACATCTTCTTCGCTCATCGAAAAATTGACGACAGCCGCTCCACCGTGACGCACGATTTCGCAAGCGATGTCCAATGCGGGACGATTAGCCTCATCCGCGATCTGTTTCAGATTCTTCCCCACCCAATCGGGCCGTGGCTTGTACCGCGCCAGAAACACGGCAGCCCCATCAG
>DASYEA010001065.1:0-5127 GCA_036499265.1 Schlesneria sp.
CCCCCTGGCCGACGGCATCGCTCTGCTCAACGCAATTCAGGATGTCTACCTGTGTAAAGAGATCAGCGTCGCCTAACGCTCGGGCAGTCGCTTTCAACTCGCCAATGAAGAGTTGATCTCGATATTGACCAAAAGCCAATATCGAGATCGCTTCGTATTCATCGGTACTGACCGGCATCTGGGTCAATGGAGGTGAGCTGTCCGGATGATCTGGCACTGACAGCATTTCGATTGGCCTTCATGCTCTGGTCGACTTTATCTCGGTAGAGAACGACCACAATATGTCGCATCACCCGGTTTTTCGGCAGGCTTTTCTGATACACGAGCAGGGGAGCGCCCTCGAACGACTTACCGAAATATAAGGAGTCTCGATGCACGCCGATTGATGAAACCCATGGACTCGACGAGAAGCCGCCCCCTGGAAGTCCCGTCCCTTGCGCTCCGTGGTGAGAGTCATACGACCAGCCTGCATAATAGAAATCGCCCGAGCTGAATGTTTGCTTTAACTCGGCTCGCAGCGTTTGCTTTCTCTCATAAGCATCATCTTGAAGTAAGTCTGCAGGCCACTGCTGCATCGCTGTTTCAAGTTGTGCAATTTCCGTCGAATAATGTTCGAGGATGTAGGCATGATACCACCAGAGCGCCAGATATCTCCAAAGCACGACAGACGAGATCGCCAGCAGCGCTAACACGATTGCAGTGCGGCTTATGCGGTTTCGTTGTGTCATCGGAACATCCTTAAAACGAAGCAAGCCCCAGCATATCGCCGGGGCTTGTCCGTTTCGATGTCAATCACGCAGCAGCGCAATTTCTAAACTCCATCTTCTGATTGGGGTCATTCCATTGCTATCATTCCGTCAGCGTTTTCGTTGACTCTTCTCTCCGCCTACTGGATTCTGTGGAAGCCACGGATGGACGCCGTTCTCGCAATCCGACGCGCCGCTTTGGAAGCCCAAGCAGAGCTAAACCGTCTGTACGCTGGCGGTACGCCCCCTGCGGGGAGTGCGCTTGATCAGGCTGGCCTGCGTGATGGCATGGCTATCGTGGAAGATTTCCTTGATCGTGGGGAAGCGGGTGTCGCGCTGGAACATTTACTATACATGGTCAACGAACCCTCACTTCATCTTTCCCCGCAATCGCGCGCTGACGTTGATCAAGCTGCCAGCTCACTTGGTCTGTTCCATCTTATCCGCGACCAAGGCAATGCCGACCTTCGATCGCACGGATGACGATCCACCCTCGATGTTGCCTAAATCCAACATCGACTGACGGTTTTCATCATTGTGAATATATGGCCTATATGTATCCGCTGAATAGTTCCTATCCGGCGACAAAGACGATCTGTCAACAACTTGTCCAACTCGTTGACGAATCGGGTGCTTTTACTACCGGACAAACCCACCGTCTAACGCCAGGCGAACCAAACGACAACCCATTACGGACGAATGACTTACGAACAGACAAAACTCATATCCCTGCGCCTTAACGCAGCGGCCTTGAGTTCTGTGGTGAATATTGTTGCACCGTGGAGAATTCTGACCTAGGTTCATTACGGGCCATCTATGAAATAGTGATCGTATTGTCTGGAGTTCCGCGACATGACTGTGGACGATCGCCCCGACCAGGAACTGGAATCAACAACCGCTGCCCCTTGGAAACTCGACTGGCGCCTCGTCGCCAGCGCGATTCTCACGGCCCTCTGCCTCAGCTATCTCAGCTCTTGGATCGTAATGATCGCCGTCCGTGATTTTACGAATCGAGCTTTCCTGCCACTTTGCGTCGGCGCTGTGGGCCTTGCCGCCAGCACCGCCCTCGCGATCTATACCCTCCTTCGACCGACCGCACATCTGTCAGCCTTGCACTCGCGCAATCGTGATTTGGAAAGCATGATTGAGCAGAAGTCAAAAATGCTGAACGACAGTGAAGCCCGAGTCGCGCTCGCAGTGCGGGGTTCTAGTGATGGGCTGTGGGATTGGAATGTTCTCAAATCGGAAATCCGCTACATACCGCGAACGCGCGGGATGCTGGACCTCAATGACCCCGGTTTCACGAACACCCTCGAAGAATTCAACAGCTCGTTACACCCCGATGATTTCTTGCGGACTTGGCAGGCGGTGAAACGTCATCTCGAACACCGGGAGCCCTACGACATCGAGCATCGGCTGCGCACGAAAGCAGGCCACTATCGCTGGTTTCGATCACAGGGCCAGGCCATCTGGAACGAAAAAGGGGAACCGGTCCGTATGGCTGGATCGGTCACCGATATCCATCGCCAGAAGAGTGCGGAATTCGCCCTGACTCACGAACGCTTCTTGCTCGACACGCTGCTGAAGCATCTTCCTGATCTCATCTATTTTAAGGACACTCAGGGCCGATTCCTGCGAGTCAGCTCGGCCCTCGCGAAGCACCTGGGCGGACGATCGCCCGATGACGTGTGCGGCAGAACCGATGCCGACTATTTTCCGACCGACTATTCCGATCAAGCACGCACCGATGAGGAAGAACTCATTCGTGGCGTTCGCACAATCGTCACCAAAGAAGAACGCCCCGTCTGGAACGATGGCACCAGTTCGTGGGTCTTGACGACGAAAATTCCACTGAAAGATGCCCATGCGCACATCATCGGAACGTTCGGCATCTCCCGAGACATCAGCGTGCTGAAACAGGCCGAACACCGGTTTCGTCAGGTCGTCGACGCCGCGCCGAATCCCCTGCTCCTCATCTCCTCGTCCGGCACGATTCAACTGGCGAACACAGCCGCCGACAGACTCTTCGGCGTCACGCGGCCCGAGATCATTGGCCGCTCGATCCAACGACTCATCCCCGACTGGTCGCAGACCGATTCCGAAGTACCTGCCGTCAAACGATCGCGTCGCGAAGCAATCGGCCTACATCGCGATGGCACGCTGGTTCCGCTGGAAATCAAGCTCAGTCCCCTGGTCTTCGGTGACGATCAAGTTGAGTTGGCCAGTATCCTTGACCTGACCGATCAGAAGCAGGCGGAACAGGCTCTCGTTGCCGCTAAAGAAGTGGCGGAAGCGGCCAACCGCTCCAAGAGCGATTTCCTGGCCAACATGAGCCACGAGATTCGCACGCCGATGAATAGCATCCTGGGGTTCACCGAACTTCTTCGCCGCAAAGTCGGCTCGTTCGAGCAGCAAGAGTTCTACCTCGAAACCATTCATGCCAGCGGTCGCCACCTGTTGACGATCATCGACGACATCCTCGACCTCTCGAAGATTGAGGCCGGGGAAATGGAATTCGAGTCCGTCCGCTGTTCACCTCATCACATCATCGGTGAAGTGCTGTCAGTCCTTCGTGTCAAAGCCCAGGAAAAACTGCTGAGTCTGGAGTGTCACTGGACGAGTGGAATTCCCGAGACCATCCAGTCCGATCCCGCGCGCCTCCGGCAGTTGTTGATCAACTTGGTGGGCAACGCGATCAAGTTTACCGAGCATGGCAGCGTCCAACTGAATATCACCGTCGCCCCCAGTTCGCCCGAACCGCGATTGATGATCGAAGTACAAGACACGGGGATCGGCATGACCGCCGCACAGATCGCCCGGCTCTTCGTCCCGTTCCGTCAGGCCGACAGTTCCGTCACTCGGCGATTCGGCGGAACCGGCTTGGGACTGGCGATCTCCAAACATATTGCCCGCCAGCTCGGCGGCAACATCACCGTGACCAGCGAACCGGGAGTCGGCAGCGTGTTCTCCGCCACGATTGCGACCGGACCGCTCGACAATGTCCGAGTCTTCGATGGTCCGCCCAGCGAAGCGTTGTTGCCTGTACGAAAGCGACCACATTCCCGAGTCCGCCGCTTGGACAAGGTGCGCATACTTCTAGTCGAAGATGGCGAAAGTAATCGCGACCTCGTCAGCCTCGTCCTGCGAGAAGCAGGAGCGACCGTCGAGACCGCCGAGAATGGTCAAGAGGGCATTCTCGCCGCGATCGCCAGTGATTTCGACTTAATCCTGATGGACATGCAAATGCCCATCCTGGACGGCTACAAAGCCGCCAGCCATCTGCGGTCGCTCAAGTTCGATGTCCCGATTGTCGCGCTGACGGCTCACGCCATGCGCGGCGACGAGCAACGTTGTCGCGAAGCGGGTTGTTCGGGCTACCTGACCAAGCCCATCGATATCGATGAACTGCTTCGAGTGATCAGCTACGTCCTGGCCCCGGCCGTCACTTCCAGGATGATGGCCAAGATCCCGCCCGCCTGGTCCGAGGAAGAAGAAGGCCGCATCGTGTCATCGCTGCCGGTCGAACACGACGGCTTCCGCACGCTCGTGGAAAGCTTCCTGAGCAAACTTCCCGACAAACTCGACGCCATCGCCGCGGCGATCTCGGTGGGCGACGCCGACGAAGTCGAACAACTGGCCCACTGGCTCCGCGGCACCGGCGGCACCATGGGCTTCGACTGCCTGACCGGCCCCGCCCAACGCCTGGAAGAATCCGCCCGAGACCTCGAACAAGACGCCCTCCACGAACAGCTACAATCCATCCGAAACCTAGCCGACCAGATGGCCGTGCCTGTGTAGCTTGTGTCGCACGCTACTTCGATCGCGTTCTCCCCTAACCCCGTCATTCCCGCGCAGGCGGGAATCCAGCGAACCCAGGGACGCCTGCAATACTCGCGGGAGTGTGGCACGTCCTGAGTCTTCGAAGGGCGTGGGTCTTCGGCCCCATCCCTGACCACGCCCTTCACCACGAACCGGACAGGAACACCTGTCCGGTTGTTTTTTGTATCATGCTCCCATGCACACCTTCTTCCACGGTTGGCGACGAAAAGCGGGATGCTTTATGCTAGTGATGGCGTGCGTGGTGTTCGTTGCGTGGACCCGCAGCATGATCATCACGCATACTCTATCGATTCATTCGGGAAAGCAACGGCACCGCCTTGTCTCCTATCGTGGTTTTGCCTGGTGGGAGTCGATGAATGTAACGGCGGCCCCGCAATGGAGGTGGATTAGCTATCGGATACAATACGATGAAGATGTTGGATCTTGGACTCAAATCGTTCGCTTCGATCGGACCGGATCAGCCAGCGTGATGATAGTTGCGCATTGGCCGTTTGTGGCGGCCCTGACCTTACTCTCCGCCTACCTGATTCTCTGGAAGCCA
>DASYEA010001066.1:0-3050 GCA_036499265.1 Schlesneria sp.
GCTTTGGCAGCGACCACCTTCTTCTCGGCTTCAGACTTCTTGTCAGCAGGCACTTTCAATAATTCCAGTTCGGCACGAGAGACATCTTCGCTCGACTTGGCGGCCGACACCATTCGTTCTGCTCGAACTGCTTCGACAACGGCTTTCGATAATTCGACCGAATCAGGTTCTCGGAAGCGAACGCGATCCGCTTGAAGGCGAGCACGAACCGAATTCCGCTGCAGTTCGGCGGTCTTCAGGACTCTTTCGGCGAGTGCCAGAGCAACACGAGCCTGATCGAGTGGCAGTGATGCGTCGGCCCCCTTCTTCGTTGACGACGCGGGATCTTCCAAGGCTACCGCGGGGGGCAATTCACAGAGTTCGAACGCTAACAATTCAGCCGTGGCATCGAACGTGATGATTTCCAACGCACCACGTTGTTGCTCAATCGGTAAGCGATAAGCCAGCGAATGCTGTCCATCAACGCTGACGTTCAGCAAGTTGCCGCGAACGCGCAGGATGATGTCGTGAGGCCGGTTCAGTTCAACAGGTCGCGACTGTGATGCTTCCACAGGATAGACGTAGTTCCCCTGCTGCTTATAGGCAATTTGCGACTTTGATCCGCCCGCGTACGCGCTGAGGTAGGCCAACACTTCATTCTGTTCGGTGACATCCAAGATGATGCCGACCGACTTCCATGTCTCCCCACCTGTCGTAATGAATTTCACCCGCGCTTCGAAGTCGGCGGGAGGAATCTGCCTTAATCGCAGAGCGGCCCGAGTCGCACCCGCTTGCGATTGCTTCAATCGGCCATCGGCATACGTCCAAGTTCCTTCTCGAATCTCCCAGGTGTCTGGCTGCGAGGTCGCAAAGTCGTCGACAACGATCTGCCGACGAATCGCGGACAGCGCATCGGCAGGCGACTCTTGCAGGGCAGTCGCGATCCTGTCCACTTCGATCGCTTCAGTGAGGATTTTTCGAGCGCTTTCAAGCGCGACCCTCGCCTCCGCGATTCGTTGCTCCGCCTGCTTCAGATGGGCCTCTTCAACAAACGGTCGCAGTGCCGGCTGGATGGCTTCGGGTGGCAGTTGGATCGAGGCGACGCGCCATTCGTCGAATTTCAGAAACGCCGGAATTGCTGGCTCGATCGTGATCGACTTGTCGGGATTGCGATCGTCGCCACGAATGTGAATAAACGTCTGGGCGTCGAGGTTGCTGTCGAAGGCTCGAGGAATTCCGTCTTTTTCAAAATCGATCTCACCGGGGAGCGCATCTGTCCGGACCTGATACGGTTCGAAGATCGCTCGCATCTGGTAATACTCGCGCTGTGCGAACGGATCGTATTTATGATCGTGGCACTTGGCACAGTTGAACGTCAGCCCCAGCATCGCCTTGGACGTATGCTCGACCGTTTCGTCCAGCCAACTGGTGCGATTGAATTTAAAGTACTGCCTCGCGAGAAATCCGCTGGCACGCAGCTTGTCCAAATCGTTGGGATAGAGTTCGTCCGCGGCGATCATCTCGCGCAACATCTGGTCATAGCCTTTGTCGCTATTCAGCGATTCGATGATCCAGTCGCGCCAGTGCCAGATGTGCTTTTGCGAATTCCGGACTTCGGCCCCTAAACCCCACCAGTCGCTGTAGCGCCAAATGTCCATCCAGTGCCGCCCCCATCGCTCGCCGTATTGAGGACTGTCGAGCAATCGTGAGATGACTCGATCATTGGCTTCGTTAGAGACGTCGTTTAGGTAGGCTTCAATCTCTGCTTCCGACGGTGGCAGACCGATCAAATCGAGAGAGATACGTCGTAACCAGAGCAACCGATTGGCGGGTTCCTGTCGCGTAAGCCCACGTTGCTGTTGTTCGAAGGCTATGAACGCATCAATCGGATTTTGAACCCAATCACTGTCAGCAACTTTGGGGACTGGGGGCCGAACAGGAGTTCGAAAGGACCAGTGATCTCGGGGATCTCGCTCGGGCTTCTCATCGGCCGGCGACTTTGCCCCATTAAGGATCCACGCTCTGAAGGCCGCGATCTCGGCGGGCTTCAGGGGTTCGCCTTCGGGCGGCATACGAGTCGCGTCGTCGGTGGCCGAGATTCGCTGCAGGAGCAAACTGGCATCCGGTGCGTCCAACTTAATCGCGGTACCCGAATCCCCACCCTTGATCGCCAACGCGACCGTATCAAGCCTCAGGCCGGCCTCTTGGTTGAGAACGCCATGGCAGGCATAGCAACGAGCCTGCAACACCGGCTTGATCTGACGCACGTAGTCAATGGAGTCCTGACCGAAGCAGGGGATTGCCGCAGACAGTAAGAGACTTGCGAACGCTAGAACTCTCATGGACTGATCCTGCGATGGCCTGGGAATCAGCAAACGCCACAGTTTCAGAATCGTGTCAGGGATCGAAAATCGCAGTTCCCGACCCCTGTCTGCAATGACCGCAGTCTATCGGCCGACTGCTTTATCGGAGATGTCCTTCCGGCACCAGGCTCCGTCCCAGCGAATGCATTTGACGGCTTGATAAGCGTGCAGCTTAGCCTCGGCCAATGTATCGCCGAGCGCGGTTACCCCCAAGACGCGTCCGCCGTCGTTGACAATCTGGTCACCCATTTTGAGAGTGCCTGCATGAAAGACTTTGGCGTCTGGAACCAGAGCCGCCTCTTCCAGCCCTCGCAACGGCTTCCCTTTTTCATAGTCGCCGGGATATCCGGCAGAGGCCATCACCACGCACACCGATGGACGTGGATCCCACTCGACGGACTCGATGGTATCGAGCTTTCCTTCAGCGGTAGCGAGCAGTAATTGAGCCAGGTCAGACTTCAATCGCATCAGCACGGCTTGGGTTTCGGGATCGCCCATGCGGACGTTGAACTCCAAGACCTTAGGCCCCTGATTCGTGAGCATCAGGCCGGCGTACAAGCATCCCCGAAATGGACGGCCTTCTTTCTTCAATTGATGAACAGTCGGAATCAGCACCTTTTCGACGACCAGATCAATCAGATCGGAACTGATGATCGGGGTGGGGGAATAAGCGCCCATGCCTCCCGTGTTGGGACCAGTGTCGCCGTC
>DASYEA010001067.1:0-2190 GCA_036499265.1 Schlesneria sp.
ACGAACTGGATTTCGATGTGACGCGAATTCGTAGCGCCGTCGGAATCGCACCTCTGCCGCCGGTCGCGAATAACGATCTGGACGGGATTGGCCGCACAAACGACGCCATCCTCTACGGCGGACGCGTCACGTTATGGGTCCAAGGGGATGACGAATCGATCTCGGAAGTCATCACCAAGGTTCCCTCATCATCTTCGGCCTCTTATGGCAGCCCTTTCCTCAAGATTTTTGAAGCAGCCGGCAAGGACTTCTATAAAATCGACCCCCTGCTCTTCAGCCCTGCCGAGATTGTCATCCAGAACGTTGACACCGGTCGCATCCACATAGCGGGACGAGTCAACGTCGATATCCTGAAGCAATCGTTCGGATTCTGAGGCGTCAGGATGCAACTCTCTTGAAGATCGGAATCCTCGCCAGCGAAAGAAGCTGGTACTACCGTGATCTGGAGCGAGCGGCTCACTCGCTCGGGCATGTTTGCACGCGGCTCGACTTCGAACGACTGGTGGCTCGCGTCGGACCGGCCGGCGGAACGATCAGTGCTGCTCTGCCTGAGCATTGCGAGATCGAGGCGGGCCTTCCAACGACTCTTCTCGGCGGAGACGGCCCGACTTCGTTCGACGTGATGCTAGTCCGTACGATGCCGCCGGGGACTTTAGAGCAAGTCGTCTACCGCATGGATGCCCTCGCACGGATGGCTGCGGCTGGGACGCGAGTCGTGAATTCGCCAATGTCACTGGAATGCGCCGTCGACAAGTATTTGACGACGGCCAGGCTGCAGGCCGTCGGCCTGCCCGTGCCAGACACCATCGTCTGTGAGCATGAAGACGACGCCATGGCAGCGTTTGAAGAGCTGGGACGCGATGTCGTTGTCAAACCGCTGTTCGGAGCTGAAGGCCGAGGCATAGTTCGGGTCAGCGATCCTGACTTGGCTCATCGCACGTTTCGAACCCTGATGCGATTGAGTGCGGTGTTGTACCTGCAACGCTATATCGATCACGAAGGCTTTGATGTTCGCGTGCTGGTCCTAAACGGACGCGTGGTCGGCGGCATTCGCAGGCGATCGCCCCATGACTTTCGCACGAATGTGTCTCGAAGTGCCGTTGCGGAACGGCATGAAGTCACGTCAGTCGAAGCAGAATTCGCATTGCGAGCGGCTCAAGTCACAGGCACGGACATTGCCGGCGTGGATCTGCTCTATGACCGACAGGGCCGCTGTTACGTGATTGAAGTGAATGCCGTCCCAGGCTGGCAGGCCTTCGCCAAAACGACGGGAATCGACGTCGCGGCGCGGTTGATTGAAGAGCTGACGGTTTAAAGATTGTCTACTGATTCAGCCGCAACTCATGCCCTGCCCGATAGGCGGCATTCCCCAAGTGACACAACGAGGCTGACGCGAGGCCAGTGGTCAAGTCCGCGGCTGGTGTCTTACGAGTGCGAACGCAATCGACAAAGTTGCCAAGATGCGCCGACAGTAAGTCCGAAGAGTCCGCAGCGATCACTTCGCCATGATCATAGACCTTCCAGCCCCCTCGATCGACGACCAGCGTCCCATTGTCGCCATGGAAAGCAACGCCCGAACTGCGACCCTCGACTCCGTGAGATGACCACAGCCGCTGTTCCCACAAGATCGATTTCTGGCCGAAGTCATACTGGACTGAGAGCGCATCCGGTGTTTCTTGATCATCGTCGAACGAATACTTCCCGCCCACCGCGGAGACGCGGTTTGGTGTCGAAACCTGCAAGCCCCACTGTGCAACGTCCAACATATGGACGCCCCAATGTGCCAGTTCCCCGCCACCGTAATCCCAAAACCAGCGCCAGTTGAAATGGAAGCGATTCGGTTGGAATGCACGAGTCGGTGCCGGACCGAGCCAAGCCACGTAATCAACGTTCTGCGGGACATCGACGATGTCGCGGTGACCAATGCTCTTGCGACGATGAACGATCCATGCCTTCGCCATGCGGACGGTTCCCAATTTGCCGGACTGCACAAATTGGATCGCCGATTGAAAATGAGCCCCGCTTCGCTGCTGCAGGCCGACTTGCACGATGCGGTGACTGCGAGCAGCCACGTCGACCAGCAGATCCCCCTCACTGAGCGAATGCGTACAGGGACTTTCCAGATACACATCTTTACCCGCCTGGCAGGCAAGTGATGTCATCGAAGCGTGCCAGTGGTCAGGAGTCGCG
>DASYEA010001068.1:0-10896 GCA_036499265.1 Schlesneria sp.
ATGCGTCAGCAGATCGATTGTGAATGTCTTTTCCCACGTCGCGATTTGCGGTTCCCGGTGGATGCGGTCGATTAACGCTCGCATCACTTCTTTGCCCGTGGCATCACCTAAGGCATGCACGACACGCCGATGACTATGTCCACCTTCTTGCGTCAACGCGATCTCGCCGTCGGCCTGGTCGAAGACGGCTCCAAATGAGACCAGTTCGCGGATTCGATCCGGTGCTTCGCGAACCACCGTCTCAACGATGTCGTGATTGCACAGGCCTTTTCCGGCTGCCATCGTATCGGCGACGTGATTCGCAAAGTCATCCAACGGGTCGAAGACGCCGGCAATCCCGCCTTGAGCATACGCGCTATTCGACTGGCTGATGACATCCTTTGTCGCCAGGACCACTTCCAGCTTGGGATCAATCGCCAAAGCGGCGCGGATCCCCGTAATCCCAGCCCCGATGATCAAGACGTCCGTAAACTGATGCGGAACCCGTTTGGGATTGTAGCGGACCAGATAGCGACGTTTCGGCGTCACATGAAACGATGGCATGACAGACTCACCCGGCGAGAGACGCAATCATGATTGCGACGTCCGTTTGCATGGCGACGCCCGTCTTCAATCTCTCTAGAAAAACGGCGTGAGGGGAACCTCACGCCGTCAGACGATCGAATCAAATACACGAACTATGCTAATTCAGCCAACACCAGCGAACCCATTTCTGTCGTCCCAATGCTTGGGCCGCCCATCGCCAAGTCGGATGTGCGATGCCCCTTGGCTAGAACCCGATCAACGGCTTGCTCGATCGCAGTCGCTTCCGCATCCAGCTTCAATGAATGACGCAACAGCATGGCGGCGGCCAAGATTGTTGCCAGTGGATTGGCGATGCCGCGACCCGCGATATCCGGAGCCGATCCATGAATTGGTTCGTACAGTCCAGGACCGGACGAGCCGATCGATGCAGACGGCAACATTCCCAGCGAACCAGGCAACTGGGATCCTTCGTCGGTCAGGATGTCACCAAACATGTTTTCTGTGACCACGACATCGAATGATTTGGGGCGGGCGACCAGGTACATCGCCATCGCGTCAACCAGCACATTCTCAAATTGAACGTCAGGGAATTCTTCCTTCATGACGCGTTCAAAGACGCGACGCCACAAGCGTGAGACCTCCAACACGTTCGCTTTGTCGACCGATGTCACTCGCTTATTGCGTCCGCGAGCAGCTTGACCTGCCAGTCGCACAATTCGCTCGATCTCATGCGTGCTGTAAATCATGGTGTTAAATGCTGTTTCGCCGCCGTCTGGATTTGTTTCTTTTCCGGATTTACCGAAATACAGTCCACCGGTTAATTCGCGGAAGAAGAGGATGTTCGTTCCAGCAACGACTTCAGCCTTCAGCGGGGACGAGCTGACCAGATGTGGCGAAACAAAGATCGGTCGCAAGTTCGCAAACAGACCGAGTTCCTTGCGGATTTTGAGCAATCCGACTTCCGGCCGTGTCTTCGCGGTCGGATCGTCCCATTTCGGACCGCCGACTGCGCCCAGCAGGATTGCGTCTGATTCGCGGCAGGCGGCCAATGTCTTTTCGGGCAGTGGATCGCCGAATTCGTCGATCGCGCAGCCGCCAATTGGACAAGTCGTGAACTGGAACGAATGGCCGTGTTTCTTCGCCACAGCTTGCAGGATTCGCTCACCTTGAGCTACTACTTCAGGTCCGATCCCATCGCCGGGAAGAAGAACAATCTTTGCTTGCACCGAAACTACCTTCTTGAAGAAAAAAGCTAAACCGATTCGCCGCCACTCTAAGGGAATTCAAACGGCCAGTAAACAAGCCGATCGAAAGTCGTCCCCTCAATTGTCAGAGGGAGCGGGTCGCGAACGAGATCGACAAAGACTGTCCCATATGGCGAGGGCCAGTGCTCAACCTGACGTCGCGGGATCAGACTGCTTGTACTTAGCCAGGAGCGGCGCGACAACTTCCGGCGGAACGAACTCGCCCAACTTAGACGCCGCGCTGTTTTGAGCCAATTGCGCGATCTGCTTAATCAGGCTGCTGGAGATATGCGTGTACTTCTCACTGGCCATCAGAAAGATCGTGTCGATCTCTGGATCCAAAGCCCGGTTTGCCAGCGTCATGGTGAACTCCGCTTCGATATCCGACAGCGTTCGCACGCCGCGAACTAGGACTCGGGCACCTCGTTGACGGATGAAATCGACTGTTAGGCTGTGAAAGTATTCGACCTGAACATTTGCGAACGGCTTGACCACATCCGTCATCAGCGATCGCCGCTCGTCTGGCGAGAACAATGGTCGCTTGTCGGGATTGATGCCGATTCCCACGGTCAACTGATCGAAGATCGCGGCGGCCCGACGGATGATATCCAAGTGCCCCAGCGTCGGTGGATCGAAACTGCCGACATAGACCGCGTGATTTGAACTCAAGGATGATGTCATCTGTCGGATTCACAGCAGAGTGTCGAACGGCACAATCATCGAATGCGGAGCATTTCGCATGCACTGATATCGCACAGGCAACTGGGTTTGCGATCGCCAGATTAGAAGCTGTCGGAAGCCAATGGCACGACATCATCTTCAGATTTGCGATGCTTGAGCGACCGCATTTGGGGGATCGAAGCCTCGACGATGAAGTCTTCGCTCATTTCCGGAATCGCGACCGGCAAATCTGAACTTGGAGGCGAGACGGCGATCGGTCGAGGAACCGCACCGCGGGATTGGCGTGGATCTTCGAGTTGGACTTTCGAGGACTTGGATGTCGCCTCAACCTGCAATCGAAAACGGACATCGCCGATCGCCAATTCGTCGCCGAGCGCCAGGCCGGTTTCTTTGCGAACTCGAGTCCCGTTCACAAATATCCCGTTTGTGCTTCCCAGATCGCGAACGACATAAGAATCGTTGACCTGAGCGATGCAGCAATGCTTGCGTGAAACCTTACGGCTATGCGTCAGCGAAACATCACAGTCCGCCTGGCGGCCGATCAGCACGATCGCCTTTTCCAAGGGGATCAGGCACAGGCCAGGATCGAGCGGGACAAGAAATGCCGACATGCGTAGGCCTCCGGAAGTGCAATTCCCTTGCGAATATACGCAAGTAAGGGAGGAAAAGGAACACGTGATTTCAAACGTTAATAAATCTGAATATCTTCGCACCAATGGCCCTACAAAAGTCCATCGGCAAAAGAGAACGCTACCGGCCAGAAATTGAAGGACGCCATTCTAGAAAGAGTATCGATTCTCTGGACATCCGGTTGTCACCATCCTTGGGAACAAGGTCGGATTTCCGCAGAAACAATCCACTCGAATGCAAATTCCAAAAAACTGTCAACTTGCGATGGCCCGCGTCAGCAGATCGAAGGCCAAACACACTGCGTGGTAGCAAGATTGGCCAATCGTCGCTAACCATTGTGGTCTGCAAGACGATTTTGTCAACTGCAACGATTTGGTCGACCGTTCCGGTTAGAAGAGTTTTGACGAGCCAATCTTGCCGAAGCGCGCTCGAAGCGGTACCCTCCCCGCATTCCCATCGACCGACCGGTCAATCCGAACTCATCGACTTTCATGTCAGATTCGAATCAGGCTTGTTCATCCGGTGGGACTTGGTGTTTGCATAGGATTTCGCGAACCCCCAAAAAGGAGCTCATGGATGAGCCGTCTAAGTGTCTACTGGCCAGATGAGTGCGGTGCTGTGTCCAAAATCACTATGGAAGCCCCTGTGATTTTGCGGTTTCCCAATTCGTCGGCGACCGCAGCTCCACCCCAACTGGATGTCATTTCTCGCGCTCGGTTGCTGTTTGAGAACCGACGTTGCCGACAGTGCAACTATCCCGTCGTCAAGCCTGTCGAACTCGACGATGCGTTGGTTAACTCCAGCGGATTGGAAGTTCCCGGTACGGCGACGTTGATTGGTTTCGAATGTGGATCATGCGATGCCATGTGGTCCATCTAGGACCGCTTGGCGCGCTCGACATTAATGGAGCACACCATGCCAGTCGGTCGATTCAGGGTCGCGGCATGGTGCTGGACGGCTATGCTGCTGTTCGCTGCTTCCATTTCGTCCGCCGGAGATTGGCCACAAATCCTTGGCCCACAGCGATCCGGGATCGCCACGGGAGAAAAGCTGGTCGACACATTGCCGGCCTCGGGCCCGAAGAAGCTTTGGGAATCGCGGATCGGGTCAGGTGCGGCCGGGATCGTCGTGAACGGCGACACCGCCGTCTTGTTTCATCGTCTACGTAACGAAGATACATTGACCGCCTACGACGCGACGTCGGGTCAGGCGAAATGGTCGCGCGGATTCAGCACCGACTTCCAACCGCAAGTCGGCGGCGAAGACGGTCCGTTGGCGGCTCCCACAATTCACGCGGAACGGATCTACGCACTCGCGGCGAATGGGAGTTTGTACTGCGTTCACCTGAAGACTGGCGAGCCGATCTGGCAACGGAAAGCTCAACAAGACTTTCACGCACCTGCGGGCTATTTCGGATTTGGCAGCTCACCTCTTGTCGAAGACAACAAGCTCATTGTTAACGTTGGCGGAGACAAGGATACTGCCGGGGTTGTTGCGTTCGATCTGCGCGACGGCTCGACAAAATGGAAATCCGTCCGTGACCAGGCCAGCTATTCGTCGCCCATCGCAGCCACGATCGGTGGCACACGTCACCTCTTCTGCCTTGCTCGTCTCAACCTCGTTTCGCTCGATCCCGAAGACGGGAGTGAGCGATTTCGCGTTCCATTCGGGCAACGCGGCCCAACCGTCAATGCGGCGATTCCCGTCGTCATCAAGAATCAGATCTTACTCACAGCCAGCTATGGCATCGGTGCCGAATTCCTGACTGTGAGCGATCAATCGGCCGACATCGTCTGGAAAGACGATGTCTTGTCGAGTCAGTACACGACACCGATCTTGCATGAGGGGGCAGTCTATGGAATCGATGGTCGAGCGGATTTGGGCGAAGTTGCGCTGAAGTGCTTCGACCCGATTTCGAGCAAGGCGTATTGGACGGAACCCGGGCTCCGTTACGCGACCCTGGTTGCCGCCGATGGCAAGCTGCTCGTGATGCAAACGAACGGCGAACTCAAAATCGTGGCCCTCTCCAAGTCCGCCTATCGCGAACTCGGTTCAGCGACGTTGCTGCCGGGAACCACGCGCGCGCTCCCGGCCCTCTCCAACGGCCGATTCTATGTGCGAAACGAAAACACCCTGAAATGTGTGTCGTTGGGTCGAGCGGAATAGCCCAAAAGGCGTTTTCTCGCTGATTGCAGTGAGTCTACTCGGGCGGCATACTGTCCCTGTCGGCTTCACTCAACGCGAGAAAACCTCGTGGTCTGTCCGTCTGAATGAGATTCTGAGTGGCGAGACCGACCCGATCACGTCGACCGATATGGTCTTGGCTGAGAGCCAAGGATGGGTGACAATTGGACATCGGCCAGCGGCGTAGTCCACAGGCGAGCTGCACTCCATTAGCAAGAGTATGTCCCATGTTCCCAGCTTCGCTTATTTTCTTCGGCGTTTTTGTTGCCGCTACATTCGCAGAGGCTGACCCAATTGCGATCAAACAGCCTGAACTGGCGAAAGATCTGCGAACGCGGGTCGAGTGGGAACAGCGACTTCGCAAGGAATCGGTTGAGTTCTGCCTGAAGCACAAATTGACGGAGGGGAATGTCGATCTCGAATCGCTCGACCCCAAAGTCGCGGCGATCTTCAACTCGCTCAAACGACGTCTCGAAGATGCGGACAGTCAGAACCTCTTCTGGCTGAAAGAGATCGTCACCAAACATGGCTGGCCGAGTAAGTCGCTCGTGGGAGGCCAGGGAGCGAAAGACGCCTGGATTCTGGTCCAGCATGCCGACACGGATCGAGACTTCCAACAGAAATGCCTCGACCAGATGAAAGCTCTCCCAAAGGATGAAGTCGATCCTCGCGACACCGCGTATCTGACTGATCGAGTCCTCGTCGGTACCGGCAAACAGCAACTCTACGGGACTCAGGTCATCATCAAGAACGGCAAATTCGTCCCCAATCCCATCGAAAACCCCGACAAAGTCGACGAACGACGCAAAGCTATTGGGATGGAATCTCTTCAGGAATATTTGAAATTCGTGGAGCAGGCATTCCTACCGGCCGAAATGAAGTGATGCATCGTCACTACGATCAGGGCCGTTATTTCTTAGCCTGCTCTTTCAAAAACTTCACGATTATCGCGGGGGCTTCGCTCGGAAACTTGTGACCACCGGGATTGATCGCCGAGATAAACGGCGTGCCGGTTTTGGACTGATAGATCGTACAGGTCAAGTCTCCCGCCTCCGCCCATTCGGTTCCCTCACCGTCGACGCCATTCAGCTTTCTCAGCGATTCCATCGTGCGCTTCTGCCATTCCCATTTGACGAGTGGGTCTGTTTCGCCAGCCACGTGCAAAACTGGTTTCGGTTTCAGGTTCCGGATTTCAATTCCTGGCACTGCAGCGGAGGGGGCGACTGCGGCAAAAACTTCGCCGCGAGTAGCCCACAGTAAATACGTGAACGAGCCACCGTTGGAATGCCCTGTGGCATAGACGCGTTTGTCATCTGTTTTGTAGTCAAACTTCAATGATGCGAGAACCGCATCAAAAAACTTCAAGTCTCGATCGTCCTGGTCGCCACGACCAGGCTGCCATCCCGGACGCTTTCCTTCAGGGTCAGTCAGTCGGCCCGGCGTGTTCAGTCCTTGCATATAAACGACGATGGCTTCCGGCCAGATCGTGTGATACGAAAATGATCGCGCCGCCTGATTCATCGTCCCGCCATGTCCGTGAAATGCGAAGACGATTGGGGCGGCTAATCGAGTGGCCGAGTCAGGAACATGCACCAGCGCGGTCCGCGTGACTCCCCCGACGGTCCAGTTCCTTTCTGCGAGCACAGAATCCGCGGCCCTTGCCAAAGTCGATCCTGCTAGCATCAGTAGAAACAGGCTGGCGGTGATTCGCATGATCAATTCCTCAGAATGTGCCGGTTCGTCGAGCCCGAGAGAATCATTCATATTCTTTGCATCGGGAGATCCGACACGGTGTGTAACACCATCGCCGGTGAAAAGTTTCTTTTGACAATTGGCGCGGAACCTTTAGAGGTAGGAAGCCTCCGATCCAATGGGCCGAATTGTTACGACTGTCCCGGTCCTTGAAATTCGGGCGGATTGTGGCCGAATTGAGTCGGAAGAGGAGCCGCTCGAAAGGTTGCCAGGAACTCGAAATGACCTTCCTGCGTAGCTCCGTCGATGGGTTGAAGTCCAGATTCCGGGAAGTTCCCACCACCCATCGTCGCCAGCAAATTCAGGAGTGCTTGCGAGGCGTCTGGACCGAAGACGGCTGTATACAGTTCGTCACCGAAGTATGCGATCCAGCGGCCATCGCGCAATTCAACGATGACACGGGCCGCTCGCATTGTTGCCGGTCCTTCCAATTATTCTTCCCCTGAGTTGGCTGCTTGGCAGTCGCTAAGTTCCTGCAATTGCCAAGGAATCTGGTGCTTCGCAGATCAAGAATGCCCCCATTTCCGGCGCGACCTTATCGCGGAGGGTGGTCGAGTTCTGTTAGCCAATTCACAGAGCTCACTTTGCAAGACTGATTTTTCAGATTGCTGCTGGTCGTCAGCCGTTGGAGAGCAGTGACAACGAGACTGGGAGACAATTGCAGCCTGTAAGTCATTGCCGCATCATTGTTTATGCGCATTTCTGTGTTTCTTATTGGAAACTAGGATTAACTCTGTAACAAATCGGTGCAGGTTTCGCTTCGAGAAGCAGTCGGGCCAATACCGCAGTTCTGGAAGGGATCAGAAACCATGCAACCGATCGTTCGAATTCTCGATATCAGCAAGTGTTACGGCGAATTCACCGCCGTCGATGGTCTGACATTAGACATTCCGGCTGGCGGAATCTTCGCGCTGCTGGGGCCTAACGGTGCCGGCAAAACGACACTGATGAAAATGCTGATGGGAATGCTGCAACCGACCCGCGGTGACATGACCGTCGGCGGCCTGTCCGCGTTTCGCGACAGTGTCGAGGTGAAGCGGATCGTTGGTTATCTTCCCGATGAACCGGTGTTCTACGACTACATGCGTGGACGTGAAGTCATTCGATTTGTTGGTGAGATGCATGGCCTGCATCCACTGCTCATAGAGGCTAGCAGTGCAGACCTCGCTGAACGACTCTTGCTGACCGATGCCCTCGACGAGTTTGCCGAAAACTATTCCCGCGGTATGAAGAAAAAGCTCGGCCTGATCTGCGCGATGCTGCACGAACCGCAACTGCTGGTACTCGACGAACCGACCAATGGATTGGACCCGCACGGGACGCTGGTGCTGCACGAACTGATGCGTGAAGTCGCCTTCGCAGGTCGAACGGTGCTGTTCTCGACACACTTGCTCGACCAGGCACAGCGACTCTGCAATCGGATTGCCGTCGTTCACCATGGAAAGCTGGCGGCAGAAGGAACGCTGAGTGATCTGCAGAGCCGCTTTGGAAGCAGCGAGAGCCTTGAATCCCTGTTCTTCCGACTAACCGAGTCGGCAACAAACAAGGCGGTCGATTGCTTCGGCAAGGAAGGAGTCTTGTCATGAGCCGGATCTCCACAATGTCGACGCTGATGTTGTTCGGGCGAACTGCCATGCGGCGAGCAATTAATCGCAGTCGAGACATGAAGCTGCCCAAGTTGAAGAAGTCGGCCGCTGATACGAGTTCGACGGGCGATATGAAATCGGAATCGATAACCGACAGTGTCGCAGTACCTGCGACATCGCCGCGCCTGGGAACGCGACATCGGTCACAACAGAAGTCGTTCTTGTCGCGAGGGCTGGAAATGTGGCTGCCCGCCATGGCCCTGTTCGGCATGCTCATGATGAGCCTGATCACGATGTTCGTCATTATCGATGCCGTGCGATTCTCGGAGTCGAATGACGCTGCTGTTTTAAGGGTCTCACTAGAATGCTTCGATCGACTGCAGCAAGCGTCAAACATCGCGGATGCCACCGAACGAACGAATGCAGTCGATAGTGCGATCAGTAGCGAGTATTCCAGTGGGGCGAACTGGTTGGCTGATGCCAGCCGGACATTGGCGAAGGAACGATTCGAAAAGCAGGGCCTAGCCGCCTTCGAATTACGAGCTGCTGATCCCCGCTGGGGTGGCTCCATGGCCACACTGACTCCGGCAGGTCGCCTGACTGCCATGCAAGCGACTGGGACATATGTCGCGCTGATCAATATGGCGATCCTGTGCATGTCAATCGGCTTAATGAGTCGACAACTCTCGGGTGTCGATCCCTCTCTAACCTGGCTGTGGCAGTTTCCCGTATCAAGACATGTCTTGTTCAGTTCGAAGCTGATGGAACTGGTCTGCGACAATCCCGCGGCGCCGATCACCAGCTTGTTCTATGCCTGTGCTCTGTGGACGTGCGGAGCCACCTTCCTGGAAGGATTGGGGCTTGGTCTGCTGCTTGGCTTGGCAGCCGCCGTGACCGCCGCCGCCGTTCGTCTTGTCATCGAGATCTTCATGATCCAGCGACTTCGGCGAGCCACGCGAGGTGCGATCGTTGCGAGCCTGGCCTCTCTGGGCAGTATCTCGATCCTGGCTGTCATGCTCAGTAACAATTCGAAGTTTCTCATCGAATCTTTTATCAGCCTCTCCGGCGCATTGCCCGGCTGGGTGCGATGGAACCCGTTCACTGCGGGGATCGGAACCGAGTCCATGATGGCTCAAGGCCCCGCTTGGTGGCTGGTCGCTCCTCTGACGGCGGGGGTGGCCGCGTTCGGAGCAGTGCAGTTCGCTGTCGCGTTGACTCGCAATGGTCTGGCCACGGCGAACGAAGCCGCTCGTGGACATCACAAAGCGGCTGCGACAACAACATCACGACCGATGTGGCTGGGAGCCGGGACTTGGAAGGTCGGACTGCTGCTTCGTCGTCATCCCGAGCATCTGGCTCAAGTGATCACGACACCGATCGCGATCATCGTGATGCTCTATTTCAGCGGCTATCACAAGGTCGTCGATCTGGCGACGCAGGGGGCTCCACAGGTCTCGGTGGCAATCCTGGTTGCTGTCGCATACATGCTGATGGTCGCGTCCATCCAGTCAATGACCAGCGAGGCCAAATACCTGTGGATGCTGCAATGTCAGCCGCGTCCACTTGCCGACATCGTCCGCACGAATGCTCGAGTCTGGGGTGCGATCGCCATCGCAGTCAGCATTCCATTTATCGGAGCCGCAGTGGCAATGCGACCTGGCGACGCATTGACGATCTTGATTCGCGTTCCGTACCTGCTGGCCGCGATCTGGCTGCTGGCAGAAGTGATCTTCGGCCTAACTGCACTGGCGACAACAATCAATAACGATCAAGTTGCTCCGTATGGTCAGCGAAACTTGTTGATCCCAATGTTGATGATCAGCGATGTCTCGCTGGCGATCTATAACCAAAGCTGGTGGAGGCAACTCAGCTCACTCGCCATGCTGACAATTCTCGTTGCGGCGATTCGGGAACGGCAACTGGTCGAGCTTCCCTGGCTCAGCGACCCCGTCGCAACACCGCCGAAAAAAGTTTATCCAATGCACGGATTGCTGCTGATCATCGGGTTCCAGGCCTTAATGGGAGCAGCTCGCGCCTTCCTGCTGGAACGGCCCGAATTTAGTGCGGCTGCGATCATGACCGCTTCCTACTGTGCAGGTGCCATCATGGCGAGTGCCATCTGTGCGATCTGGATGTATCGCAACAAACTCACTCTGCCGGTGTTGCCAATTCACGCTGGTGCCGGAAAAAGAATCGTTGGGGGTCTCGCCGCTTGCTGTGCCGCCGGACTGCTGCTGACCTTGTCGCTGCAGTGGTTGAAGATCGACGTCCTGTCGCAGTCGGTGGGCAACGTC
>DASYEA010001069.1:0-4273 GCA_036499265.1 Schlesneria sp.
TTCATGTCGAAGCTGTCGTGCTGCCCGAGCCCTCCCGAGAGGAAGATGTAGATCACAGATCGTGGCGGAGTTCCGCTGGCAGTTGCCGCGGTCGCCTCGCGCAAGGCGGCAAGATGATTACTGCCAAGTCCTAACAATCCCACCGCGCCGGCCTGAATCGCCGTACGGCGGTTGAGACCAGGATGACCAAACATTTGGTTTGGCATACGGACTGTTCCTAACAAAAGGCAGCGTGCATCAATGAATGTTGTTGTGAAAGACTACCTGTTCAAGAACACCCCTGCAAGATGCACCTCGGGTAAGAGCGTCCTTGTGGCAATATGATGGCTAACTGCTGGGGAGAGGCTACGCGGGCAGAGTCTCAAGCCAGTTTTGCCCCACGGAAACGTCGACGACCAGCGGCACCGACAATTTCATCGCGTTCTGCATTTCGTGGCGGACGAGTTCTACCAGCGTTGGCAGCGCGGATCGCGGAGATTCGAAGACCAGTTCGTCGTGAATCTGCAGCAACATTCGGCCGGGATGCTGATCTTTTTCAATTCGTCGATGGACCGCGAGCATCGCCAGCTTGATCAGGTCCGCGGCCGAACCTTGAATGACCGAGTTCACCGCGGTGCGTTCAGGCATATTCAAGCTGCGATTACGATTGGCGCGAATTCCATCAATGAACCTTCGGCGCCCCAAGATTGTCTTGGCGAACCCATTTCGTCCGACATCCGAGAGCGTCTCTTCGATGAACTGGGCGACTCCGGAATACTTCGCGAAATAACCGTCGATGAACGTGCCCGCTTCTTTCTTATCGATCCCGAGTGCCGCAGCGAGTCCGAACGGGCTTTGGCCATAGATGACGCCGAAGTTCACTGCCTTCGCCATTCGTCGCTGATCGCTGGTAACCGCATCGCGATCGACTCCAAACACTTGCGCGGCCACGGCCGTATGAATGTCGACCCCCTGTTCGAACGCAGTGATCAGCTCTCGATCCTGGCTGTAATGAGCTAGGACTCGCAATTCGATCTGCGAGTAGTCGGCGCAAAGCAGACACCAGTCCTCGTTAGAGTCACCGCGGTCTTCACGTGACATCTGCAGTGACAAGCGACTGGCCGCGTCGACGGGATGAATATCGTCTTCGTCAAAGAGGCTTCGCTTCGCCTTGGGCGTGCTTGTCGAAGTGCCGCTTTCCGCCAGCACCTGCGTGGGGATGTTCCGTGATGCAACGAACGCGCGTCGAATCCGTTCTCCTTCGGCAGTGCGAATGGGAATGTTCTGCAGGTTCGGATCACTCGAGCTGAGCCGGCCTGTGGAAGCAACGACCTGGTTGAAGGACGTATGAATCCGTCCCGTGCGGGAATGAACCAGCGACGGAAGCGCGTCGAGATACGTTCCCTTGAGCTTTGACAAATGGCGGTGTTCGATGATCTTGGCAGGTAACTGATGCAACGAGGCCAACTCTTCAAGAACTTCCTGATCGGTACTGGCACCCGTTCGCGTTTTCTTTTTGACCGGCAGCTTCAGCTCTTCAAACAGCACGACTTGCAGTTGCTTGGGAGAATCGATGTTGAATTCGTGCCCGGCGATCCCGTGAATCTCTTTCATCAACTCATTCAGGCGGATGGAGAGACTGGCGCTCTGTCGGCGAAGTTCATCGGAGTCGACGCGAATACCGATCTGTTCCATCTCGGCGAGGACCGGAATCAATGGTCGTTCCAGGTTCCAGTACAGATCCCACAGACCCTGTTCTTTCAGCTTCGCGGTGATGATGTCGGCCAATTGCAGCGTCAGGTCGGCATCTTCCGAGGCATATTCGGCCGCCTTTTCGACGGGAACATTGACCATGTTCTTGGTCGATTTGCCCGACCCGATCAGTTCCTTGATCGAGATGCTGGTCTGGTGCAGATACTTCTCGATCAGCGTTTCCAGTCCATGCGATCGGGCACCGGGATCCAGCAGGTAATCGCCGACCATCGGGTCGACATCAATCGACTCGGCAGGAACGTGAATCCCGTGACAATCGAGCACCATCAAGTCGTACTTGATGTTCTGGTTCACAAGCCGAAGCGAGGGATTTTCCAGGATCGGTCGTAGCGCCTCGACAACGTCAGCTCCGTCAAGAAGCTGGGTGCCGGTCGGACCGAGTGTGGGGAGATACCAGGCATCGCCCGCTCGCCAACAGATCGCCCAGCCCACGATTTGAGCCGATCGAGGATCAAGATCGGTCGTTTCCAAGTCGAGACAGAATCGAGGTTGCTCGCGCAGTTGTGTGATTAGCGCGGTCAGCTTCTCGGGAGTATCAACGATCCCCCAAGTGCGCGGTCCCCCTGGTGACAGGGCCGGCAGTGGATCCTTCGGTGAGTCAACTATGTCCTCCGCAGTGGCTGGCGGAAAACCGGAACGGCGGGGTTCCGGCGCGTCGTCAAACAACGAACGAGATGAAGGCCGAGCCTCTGGCTTCGCAGGGGCAGGTACCGGCACCGTGGTCGAGTCGAACTGGCGGACATCGTCCACCAGTCGCCGGAAACCGAATTTGCGAAACAGTTCCTGGAGGGCGGGTACGTCGGGTTGAACGTTGCGGGTTCCTTCCCAATCGAAATTCAGAGGGAGTTCCTGGTTGAGACGCACGAGATGCTGGCTGAGTCGCGCCTGATCGGCGAACTGCTTCAGATTTTCTTTTAGCTTCGCGCCGGGAGCTTTGTCGGCATTGGCGAGGACTCCTTCCAGCGTCTCGAACTGCTGTAACAGCGCCGAGGCTTTCTTCGGACCAACCAGCGGCACACCGGGAACATTGTCGACGGCGTCACCAACCAGTGCTTGGAAGTCGACGACCTGATCGGGACGCACTCCCCAATCGACCAGCAGCGCCGCTTCGTCGAGATACGTGTTCTTTCTGATGTTGTACATCTGTACTTGTGGACCCAGAAGTTGTCGAGCGTCTTTGTCGCTGGTGACGATCCGGACTTGATAGCCGCGTTCAACGGCTTGCCGGGTCAGCGTGGCGATGACGTCGTCCGCTTCCCATCCATCGTGTTGAACTGCTGGAATGCGAAATGCCTGAACCACTTCGGTCAACAGAGGAACCTGAGGTCGCAGATCGTCGGGCATCGGGGCACGGTGGGCTTTGTACTCTGCGTAAAAGGCCTCACGCTCGCCCGGGCCCGTCGATTCCATCGCGCAGATAAGCCAGCTTGGCTTGTGGACCTGGAGTAGCGAAACCAGATCACGGCTAAATCCGAAGACGGCGTTCGTCGGCATTCCCGCCGGACTGGTCATCGGGGGGATCGCGTGGAACACCTGAAACATCAAGGAAAAGGTGTCGATCAGAAAAACAGTATCGGACATTTGGTCGCCGAAAGAGAATAAGCAGCAGCAAGTCGGTGCTGCGGAGTGAGTCGATTGGAGAGCGAGTATTATTGGCCCGCGACGACTGAATGGCCAGCAGAACCGGACTATTCGGCACCGACCAACGGACTCGTCAGAACCTCTTCTGGCAAATGTGTTTCATCACAGGCACGCAGGGTGAAACAGCCGACACAACGTCAACGAACTGTCGCGCGCTCACTCTCTGACAGAGGTGAACCCGCTGGCAATTCCATTCAGCCATCAGCGTCCGACGAAAAAGAGGGCAGAATTTCCGCTTGTGGCGGAAACTGCTTGACTGACCACGTAGCCACCGTAACACTAGGTAGATCTAGCAAACTCAACCAGCACGCCTCAAAACCATTGTTGGTTGCTCTTTGCCGCAACGCCTTGCCCATCCGCAGGTTTGCCACCTGAAATCCATGTCTTAACGTTTGCCGGAGGGAAATCCCATGGCTGCCGCTTCCAACAAACCTGGTGCTGTCCACTACGCGTTGATTGTCTTCGTGATGATTACGGTCGTGCTGGGCATTGTGTCCTACATGAATCACCGGGAATACTCGGATCAAGCGGCGGCGATGACGGAGCTGACGAAACAAGTCAGCGATTCCAAGCGGCTCGTGTCGGCTCGCGTCGACGAAGTTCAAGCTCTGAAGAAGACGATCGGTTTCATGTTTGATCTGGTGGACGACGCCACCAATCCACAAAACGCGAATACCGTCAAAGCGGCCGCCCTAAAGAACATGGCAGATTTCGGCAAAGAGTTTGCGGGCAAAGACTACGCGGAATCCATGCAGAAACTGCGAGAAGCTCTCGACGCAGCCTTGGCAGATCGTGATTCCAAGGCTGGCCAGGTCGCCACGTTGGAGAAAGATCTGAAGGCTGAACGCGACAAGCTGAACGCTCGGGTCGATACCGCGAA
>DASYEA010001070.1:0-5925 GCA_036499265.1 Schlesneria sp.
ATTGCCCGTCCCCTCCGGTCCATTTCACGTTGCCAGAAAGGACTCGCAACACACCGACGTACCAATTGGGGCCGAGGGCTTTCTCGTAGTTGACGGGATCGCGCGGAGCGATCTCGACCGTGCAGACTGTGTCCGCAGACAGCATTTCCAGCCGCCATGTATCGTTTCCAACTGCGATCGAAATGACAGGGCTTTGGCTCGCATCCTTTCGACTCGACTTCAAAATCAGCCGACCACGGCGGATATCCAATCCGGCCGAAGTGGCTCGATCTGGTGGCAGTACCCGGATCGCAGTGTCTCCCAGGACCGTCGCGATGATCCCACCTCGATCGATGTCCAGCACCGCTTCAAACGGTTCGAGAACAATCAACGCCTCATTGGGGGCGATCGCCGATCGCCGTGGCAGCAAGAACCAGTGCTGTTGCGAGTCATCGAATCGCAGCACAACACCGTCATTGGAAATGTACTGAACTGGGACCGCGTTCAGAATGGGCGTCGGCTCTTTTCCATCTGCCGCGTTGGCTGGCGCATCGACTACTCCGGCTGGCTTCGCTCGAGCCGCCGCAACTGCGTCCGCCGGTGCATCGACAGGTGGCATTGGCTTGGGTGGGGCGTCCGGCGGGGGAGTGGGATCGATACCCGCATCCACCACAGGCTTGTCGGCCGGATTCGATGGAGCAGGGGGAAGCTCCGACGATGGTGTCGCCGCGATCATCTGATCCGGCTGCTTAGTCCCCTTGTCTTCGATTTTTGGATCTACGTTCGGTTGCCCCTCAGCAACCGCCTGTTTCTGATTTGGGTCCCGTTCGGTCTTTGATAGCTCGCGCTTGGCCTCGCGGATCCCCGTCAAAAAGCCTGTGTCCGAAACCAGCAGTCCGAGACAAATCAGGACCAACAGAGCCACGACCGCAGCAGGAACGACTCGCTGTGACCACGAGGGCTGACGCAAGTAGTCGGGGATTTCTGCCGCCGGCTTTGGCTGCGATGCGACCGAATCGCGCCCATTGATGGCGGCGGCGATGACTTCGCTGCCATTCGGTGAGCGAGGAACATCGACATGCAACCGGTCCGTCTGATCGACCGGCCCCAACGCATACAGTCGATCTCGACTCGCCTCGGAAATTTCCAACGGTCTTCCCATCACCAGGGCGAGCACCTGATGGCACGAGGCGACTTCAGCGAGCAACTCGTCGGAAGTCAGTAGCACCTTTTCAACATCCACGACCTGCTCAGGAGGTAGGGTGCTGTCGAGGTACTGCGAAACAATGTTCGGGTCGATCCCGACGTTCGGACCGCTGACACTGGGAGCCTTCAGCCGGCGTTGGCGAACGACCAGCTTAATCAGGCTGACCAGTTTTCCGGCAACGGCGCTCTCCTGAATTTTCTCGCCAATCAGCTTCGTCTCAGCCGGCTCCAGAACGTCGTCCAGGTAGGCCAGCAAGGTTCGCAATGTCAATCGCATCGTTCGTTTCCTTCCGGACGAATTCCGTCCGTTCCGACTTTTGCACCCGGTCACTGCGAACTCGCCAACTTCGATTTTAGGCGGTGCAGGCTCGCCGGTTTTCACTATCAGTGGGAAGTTGCCTTGGAATCCGTACAAGAATTTCTGAGAATTCCAGAAATGGATCGTGGCTGTGGCGAGTGGATTTCTGGAACTTCCCAATGAGACTGTCTTTCCGACTCGCCGCGACATTCGCGGTATTGTCCGCCACCCTCCCGGGATGGGCTGACGAACCCCCGGCCCGTCAGCGGGTTTTGCTGTTGGGTCAAAAGGCCGATTCGCACCCGGCGACGACTCATGAATACATGGCGGGGGTTCGATTGCTGGGTCTGCTGCTGGAGCGATCGCCCGGAATTCAGACGGTCGTCAGCCAGGCGGATTCCCCTTGGAAGGACGGCCCCGAGATGCTCGACGGTGCAGATGCCGCAATCGTGTTCTTGTCTGAGGGGGCCAAGTGGGTCACCGAGGATGCCGACCGACTGGCGGCTTTTCAGCGACTGGCAAAACGCGGCGGTGGCTTGACCTGCCTGCACTGGGGAATGGGAACTCGACAGCCCGAACCGATCGCCGATTTTACGGCCCTGTTCGGTGCCTGCCACGGTGGAGCGGACAGGAAATACGAATTCGCCTCATTCGCGGTGAAGCCAATGGACGGCCATCCTGTCACGGTAGGAATCACCCCCATAGAAGTTCGTGATGAGTTCTACTACTCGCTTAAGCAACCAGCCCCCGAACTGATGTTGAAGGTCGCCCCGCTGCTCCAAGCTTCGATCGACGGGACAGATCAGACGGTCGCCTGGGCCTGTGAGCGGCCAGATGGCGGCCGCTCGTTCGGCTTCAGCGGTCTCCACTACCACGAAAACTGGAAGCTGCCGGAGTATCGCCGATTGGTCCTTCAGGGCGTCCTGTGGACGTTGAAGCGAGACATCCCCAAGGCCGGCATCTCGGTCGACGTTCACCCCGAGGATCTGACGCTGCCGAGTCGATAGTGGCCGTGTCCATCAGGTCCGCGTGCTGATGTAGCGCGGCTCGCCTTGGGTGCATTCTGGTGAGCCGCGCTGCGTCAGCACGCGGACCCGATCCCAAGGTGGACTCTCCGACGTCACACCAAGCCACATGAGGCTCGATCAGCCATCGACTGCAGGTCCGACCGGGTTCCTGGCTGGAGTCAATCGTTCCAGGATTGGCGTCGTCGCAATCGTGGTGACCAGGGCCATCAAGACCATCATCGCGAACAGGGGAGGCGAGATCACTCCCATGTCGAGTCCGATGTTCAGCACGATCAGCTCCATCAGCCCGCGCGTGTTCATCAGGATGCCGAGTGCCGCAGATGTCCGCCAGTTGAGTCCCGTGAACCGAGCCGCTCCGAGGGTGCCACCAAACTTGCCCAGAGTGGCAACGAAAATAATCACGCCGCAGAACAGCCAGTCGATCGGTTGCGAAAGGAGTCCGATCTGTGTTCGAGCTCCCGTGAACGCGAAGAACATCGGTAGCAGCAAGATCGAAACGATGTCTTCCAGCTTATGGCGAAAGGATGCCGCCAGGTCGCTGTCGTGAGGGATGATCGCCCCGAGCAAGAACGCGCCGAAGATCGCATGGATCCCGATCGCTTCTGTGATCAGGGAAGAAACCAGGACGGCGATCAACACCCACGCCGCCATCGTGTTGGACAGCCCTTTCCCTTTCGTCGCTTCCAACCATGCTCGCAACCTTGGCCGAACCACCACGAACATAATGCCGATGTAGGCTGTTGCCAGCACGATGGTGACGGCCGCTCCCTGCAGATCGGATTGCGTCACGCCGACAACGAACGCCAGCAGACACCAAGCGGTGACATCGTCGGCAGCGGCGCAACTGAGAGCGACCACCCCCAGTTCGGTCCGATCCATCTTCATATCGGTCAGGATCCGCGCCAGGACCGGGAAGGCGGTGATGGCCATCGCGACTCCCATGAACAACGCGAAGCTGGTAAACGTGACTCCCTCCGGTGCATACCGGGAGTACGCCGCCAGCGCCAATGCCGCCCCCAGCAGGAATGGAACCACGATGCTGGCATGCGAAATCGCCACCGTCGTGTGGGCTCGCTGACGCAACAATTCGGAGTTCAATTCCAGTCCGACCAGGAACATGTACAGGATCACCCCGATCTGCGCCAGCAGTCCCAGCGTCGGCATGACCGTCGACGGTAACAGAAACGCTGTCACTTCAGGTGAGATTCGCCCGAGCAAAGACGGCCCGAGCACGATTCCGGCAATGACCTCGCCAATGACCCGCGGCTGCCCCAACTTCTGAAAGACGGTCCCGATCAATCGAGCCGTCACCATGATGGTCACGATCGCCAGCAAGACCTGCGGTAGCGTCGAATGCAAATTGGCCTTCTTCGCGACAGGTGCCGTGGCGCCCGCGATCGGCTCGGCAACGGTTCGCACGAACCCCTCACCAAACGATCGAATCAAGAAAAACACCCCGACTGCAACGCCGAGCAACAGCAGGTAGGCAATCGTCAGGTGAAGAGGGTGCGGTGGTTTCGATTCATCAACGGCTGACAGCGGACTCAAGGGGCACCCTCTCCAACGGCAGCCTACGCGAGGGACATCATAAGTCGTCGCTCGAACTGTCTAGAAACGTCTAAACGATTCTAGTCCCGAAGGCTCCGATTTCCATCTGAGCGAGGCCAATGCTCAGCCTCATCTAGAGGGTGTCCATCGAGTCCCACCTGCGTCACGACTCAGGATTGTGGCGGCTAGTCGGCGTCCGACTAAATCGCTCAGATGACATCCGCGAAGTGGAGTGCCTTCTGCGAGGGAAGAAGCTCTCAAAGGCGAACGCCATTTGGTGCTCATAGAAAAAGAAAAGGAGAGCGGAAAGTAGAGAGTAGACCGAGGAGAGCCGGTTAGGGCTTCTTCCTGTCTACTTACTACTCTCGACTCTCCTCTTTCGATTTCTCGCCGAGGGCGAAAAATCGGGATGACAGGATTCGAACCTGCGACTTCCTGGTCCCAAACCAGGCGCTCTAGCCAAGCTGAGCTACATCCCGCTCGTGTGGGCGACAGTCTAGGAGGAGTGTCGCACTTCGTCAACAGCTTCGGCAAAACTCTTCTTTGCCGACAAGCAACGCGTTCCACGTGGAACGCGTCGTTTGGGTAAGATTGAGTCGAAGCAACCAATACTCCATTTGCTCCGCAAACACCGGGTCAGGCCGCTCGGTGCAACTGCCCGACGATCCGCTCGAAGTCATCCGTCGACTGGAAGTCAATGATGATCTTGCCCTTATCCTTGGCGGATAGCTTAATTTCCACAGCCGCTCCCAGCCAGTCGCGCAATTGATCTCGCAGGCTGAGGACGTGCGGGGTGAGTTCGACGACGGCCGTTTCCGACTTCGGCTTCTTCCCTTTCATGGGCAGGACATCGCCGGATTCGGTCAGTATTTCGCGAACTGCCTCTTCGGTCTTTCGGACCGACAGGTGTTCCTTCTGGATCCGCTGGCACATGGCGATTTGCTGTTCGTGGTCTTTCAGTGACAGCAAGCTCTTCGCATGACCACCCGAAATCTTGTCAGAGTGCAGGTCGCTCTTCACCGCTTCGGGCAGTTCGAGCAGTCGCAGCATATTGCTGACGGTGGAACGGTCGAGGCTCAGCCGACGCGACAAGTCTTCGATAGAACACTGGAATCGATTCACATAGTTCTGGAAGGCGGTCGCCTTTTCGAGAACGTTCAGGTCCTGACGTTTCAGGTTTTCTTCGAGGGCGACTTCGCTGACCTGCTGGTCGGTGAGGTCGAGGACTCGGCAGGGGATCTCCTGCAGGCCGGCTTTCTTGGCGGCGATCAGGCGGCGTTCACCAGCGATCAACTGGTATCCGCCCCCGGCCGTTCGGACGAGCAGCGGTTGAAGCACACCGTGTTGGCGGATGCTGTCAACCAGTTCGTTCAGGGAGGTCTGGTCGAATTCCTGACGAGGCTGGAACGGATTGCGTTCAATCAGGTCGACGTGAATGACGGACTGGTCGCCAGCGGAAACCCCCTCCGTGTCATTCATCACCCCTGTGCCCATCAACGCGTTCAGTCCGCGGCCCAGTCGTCGGCGTGACGGTTCCTGGATACCAGAGTCATCCATGATCTCTTCCTTGCATATAAAAACACTCCCGCACCCAAGAGCGTCCTGGGCTCGGAGCATATCGAATTGGCGAGGGGGGAATTGAGGCCGGGAATGTACTCGCGACCCGCCGAGTTCGACAAGATGAAAATCGTGGTCAGTTGCGAACCCGATCAAGCCTGAGCGTCCAGAGCGATCGTGGATCAGAATCCCGAGGCTGGTCCAGCACGACGAGAGAGCTAGGCGAGAATTTGAAAATACTGAGAGCCTCAAACGGGCCTGGTGAGCGGACCAAATTTACTTCATGGCCAAGTTCAATTTTGAATGTCG
>DASYEA010001071.1:0-2634 GCA_036499265.1 Schlesneria sp.
TTCGAATCTTGATCGCGGACGACCACGCATTATTGCGCGCCGGAGTCAGGTCGCTGCTTCAGTCAGTCCCCGAATTCGAGGTCGTCGGCGAAGCCAATGATGGACGTGAAGCTTTGGAACTGGTCGAAACGTTGCGGCCACATGTCCTGCTGATGGACATCTCGATGCCCAACATGAACGGGTTGATGGCCGCATCGAAGATCAGCGTCGAGTTTCCCGAAGTCCACGTCATCATCCTTTCGATGCACACCAACGAAGACTTCGTTGGCCAGGCCATTCAGAACGGCGTATCGGGATATCTGCTCAAAAATGCTGAGGCCACGGAACTTGAGTTTGCCGTCAAGGCGGTCGCCCGCGGCGAGACCTACCTGACCCCTGCCGTCTCGAAGAGGATGATGGGCGACTACGTCGATCTAAGGAATGGCAAGCCTGCCCCCAAAGGATCTCAGCTCACTCCGCGACAAACGGAGATCCTGCAATTGATCGCGGAGGGTCGATCCACCAAAGAGATCGCGGGCGACCTACGCATCAGCGTGAAGACTGTCGAAACGCATCGTGCCCAACTCATGGATCGTCTCGCCATTCACGACATCCCAGGCCTGGTTCGTTATGCCATGCGCACGGGCTTGATCTCGCGCGAAGTATGACAGCCCAGCATCGTCGAGTTGATGATCTCTCTATCCATCTGCTTGCTAGTGAGCATCGTTCCTGCATCGACATCGTCGGCAGAGTCAGGAATTTGTGAGTCGATTCTCAGGGAAACCCCGATACCGTTCCCGAAAGGTTGTCACCATACTGCGATTCTCTGGACTGTTTCGCCCAGTGCCAACGCGGCAGAAGCTCGAGTGCATGGATGCGTTCGAAGAGACCAGCAGCGAGATTGGCAGGACGCCGATCTCCGACCTGCTGGGACATGTCGCGACTGGTTACTGTGTTATTCATTCGGGCACCGGTGGGGGAGGGGTGTTAAGCCCCTCCCCCATTCTGTTTCTCGGATTCACACAGAACCATCTCGCCGACACCCACTGCCAGTGTGGCCTCTTGTCGAACGATCTGCGTCACGATCAATCCAAGTTCGCCGTGACTGTTGGCAGAGCCACTTCGAAGCAAGCCATTTCCTCGCTGTTGCGGACGATCAGACGGCCATGGGCCAGCATCGGGTGATTCCAGGTCTTCCCGTCGATCGCTTTGAACCGACCGAGTTCTCGAAGTTCCTTGGGATCAGCCGCGACGCGAATGACTTCGCCCTGTTCGCTGAGGACGAGCAGTTCATCGATTTCGGGCAGCAATAACATCTGACCGAATCCGTAGCGGCCGCGCTTCCAAGTGCGTTGCCCCTTCTCTAAATCGGCACACGCGAGGATGCCGTCATCCAAACCATAAATGTAGCCCTTATGGATAGCGAATTCATTGAAGGAGGGTTTCAAGCGGTTTGACGTCCACTGTGGTTCGGCTTGCCATTTGTCGTCCGTGCCTGAGATTTTCAGGCATAGTAGCCCTGAATCCCAATTGACCAGCAAGCGATCGTTGGCGAGCAGATGCGGTTGCAGCATCGGCTGGAACGACCCGGCATTGGGACTGGGGTGATCCCACAACACTTTGCCATCCTCAATCTGCAATCCGCGAAGACCGGCGTCGTCATGCATGACGATTTGACGGCGACCGGCAATCGTCATCACCTGCGGAGTGCTGTAGCTGGTGGTTCCACCGGCGGCCTGCCAAAGTTGTTCTCCCGATTTGCGGTCGAGTGCTAACAGGCTGTTTCCTTGTTTACCGCCAGTAAATACGAGGACCTTGTCGTCAATGACTGTTGGCGAAGTAGCCGAGCCCCATTGCGGCACAGCGGCTCCCGTGATTGCGAATAGCGACTTAGCCCAATGCGATTTGCCGGTCATGGCGTCCAGACAATCGAAACTCCCCTTGGCTCCGTAAGCATAGATTCGGCCTTCGTGGAATGTCGGAGTCGCTCGAGGTCCCGTTCCCGACAGCGAATCATCGAAGCGGTCGGCGGATCCATCTGGCGAATGAACCCAGACTTCGTTTCCTGTGGCAGCGTCGTAGCAGACCACCGCTTCTCGTTTATCGCGCTGTTCCTGTGTGAATATGTAGTCGCCAATCGCGATGACGCTGGACCAGGCAGGACCAACCCTTCGACGCCAGACTTCTTTAGGGGGAGATTGATTCCAATCACTGAATCGGACGCCGCGGACTTCCCCCTCGCGTTCACCGCCCCGAAAGCTACTCCAATCTTCAGCGGATTCCTCTAGAGTAGGCTGGTCCGCTATCGCCGGCGATGCAATCACTGCGGGAGGGTGCGAGGCTTGCTGCAGAAATCGCTCTTCGGGATTCGGTGTCCAACGCCAGGTAAGGAGCGCTCGCTGCCGGCCGTCCATTCCGTCCCAACGCAACAACGAAATCGTGCCGAAGACAGCGATGCAGACCACGCCAATGCCGGCCAATTCCACGATGAATCGATTTTGTCGGGTGAGCCACAGCCAACCGATCGACAACGTGATCACAATCGGCAGGCCCATCATCGCCGTAGCGGCGGTTCCGGTCGCGGGATGGCCCACGGCACCCGCCACGAACATGGTTCCGATCATCATTATGAACGCGGACAAGCGCTGACCGAAC
>DASYEA010001072.1:0-6616 GCA_036499265.1 Schlesneria sp.
TTCTTCGAGGGTGGTCTGCGGGAACAATCGTCGATTCTGTGGAGCGGCAACAATCGCCAACCCTTCGGCATCGATCGTGATCTGCAGCAGTGGGTCACCGTCCGATTCGCGGCTTTGCACGCGCATGGCGGTCACTCGGTGCAGGATGTCGGCACGATAGAACCGATTCAGAAAGTGACAGATCTGCTCATAGTGAGCGTGCGCTTCAATCTTCACGTTCACCGAGACGAAGACATTGTCGCGTGACACCATCAAGCGTTCGGGGCGGATCTCCAGATCCTCAAAACCGCTCAACTGGGCCAGGTCATGCAGCCAGTCCTGATACAGGCGCTGCGCATTCAAGGCGTCGGGACGTGCCTTCGCATTTTTCAGCGGATCAGGCGGCAGACTGCGAGACTTCCACTTGTCCAGACTCTTTTTCTGTCGTGCGAGTTCGATCAGATCTTTTTTCTTCAGCCCGACCGTCTTTTCCAGTTCCACCAACTCCGTCCGCTTATCGCGGAGCGGTTGCAGGAACGTGGAATCGAGGATGCGTGCTCCTTGCCAGAGCACGACCACGGCGACCAGACCGAACAAGAGATATTGTTGTCGTCGTTGCATCTCGCGTTACTTGTCCTTCCTGGCGGTTGGACTCGCCGGGGTCGTGGCCGGTGCTAGCTTTCCCGGCGATACGAGGTTAGCGTCGAGTGCGAAACGGTTCGGATAGTCGGGATCGCGACTTTGCTGCGTTAATTCGGACGGTTTGACCTGATAACTGCGAGTATCGACCAGCCGCTGCGCCAGTTGCTGCCAATCGGTGCGTTCGCGAGCGTTGCCAGTGGCATGCAGCTTGGCAATCGCATCGCCTGTGATCTGGCCGAAGTCATAGTCCGCCAGATACAACCGTCCGGTTCCCTGCATCACTTCGTGAAGCTCGACAAACTGTTTGAGTTGATCAACGTCATGCGTCTTCCATTCACCAATCATCAACGCCGCATTCCGCTTTGGCTCATCAACTTTCAGTTGACCGCTCAGCTTGGTCACTTCATCTCGCGTCTGGCTAATGCTCGCTTCCAGACTCGCCAGCGAAAGCTGGTAGTACGACGTAAACAGAGCGATCAAGACCAGCGCTGCCGCGGAACCAGCGGCCAGTTGCAGCTTGCGCGGGTCTTGCTTCGGTTTCGGTTGTCGCGGATGCAGCAGATCGAGAACAGGCGACCGCGGTTGCAGCTTAGTCAGCGCCAAGCCCAACACAGGGCCAAACTGCGCGATCGAATCGCTCAGCTTCGACAACTCCAACTCGCGAATCTTGCCGCTGACCTGCGAATCGAATCGTTCGACAGGACAACTCCACCGCTCGCGCAATGCCTCGTCCAGCCCTTGCCACTCAGGTGAATCTCCCACAATCCAGATGCTCTCGATCGGATTGTTGGTCAGCCACGGCTGCGCGGGGACCAAGATTCGCGACACGTCTGCCGCCGACTTCGCAATGACAGGACGGCCTTGTTCGTCCAGCGGAGGACGAACCATGTGAGCCGCAATCGGCTCGTTCTTGCCGAGCAACACCACTTCCAGGCGATTGGCATCGGCATACACCACCAGCCGACTATGTGGTCGCGTCTGTCCCAGTGCGCTCTCCGCACGCAGGACGAGTTCCGCCAGGCAAAACGACGTGACGGATAACGAGAGCAGTTCGACGCCGGCATCACCAAGTGCCGCACGAATCGGATCGACCGTCGTCCTGGGTGCCGTAGCCAGCAGCACATCACGTTGAACCGTCCCAGCGCGACGCGGCAAAGGGAGATAGTCGACGACAAGCTGATCGAGTGGCGTGGTCGACCGGGTCGATGCCTGGAAGTACACCATCGACGGCAGTTCGTCATCGGGAGCGTCAGGCAATTCCAACTGACGCAGAATGGCCTCTTCGCGAGCCAGACAAACCACGGCTTGGCGAGCAGTCGTCCCCTTCTGTCGCAGCGCATCTCGCAACCAGGTGGTTTTCAATGTCTCCGGAATATCGAGCGTAAAGCTCTGATTGACTCGGACGGTCGACCCAATGGACGCCTCAACGACGCGCAATCGTCGCTTGTCCCAATGAATCGCTAAAATGTCCGGCATCAAACTCTCTCCCGTTAACCTGCACCAAACGTTGAAGGGCCCACATCAACCGGGCACACTGCGATCACGAGACGGCCGGCTCGAAAGCCCAACTTCACGTCTCTTATAGAATAAGGCAAACCCGGCACCGTTTGGAATACCGGGTTCGACCTGAAGATTGACTGAAGCTGAAGCGGGTTGTTGCCGGGAATTCGGGGTTACCGTGCGCGATGACGGTTGTTCTGAATTTGGCTTAGATACCACGGTCTCGGAGAACTTGCTGACCGTCCTCTTTGACCGAAAACACAGCCATCGAAGACGGTGAGACAAAATATCGATCAGCGAGGACGCCCCGGGGTCCGTGTATTCGTGGGAAGCTTCGAAACCTTGAATTCGCGAAGAAGATAGGCGTCGTCGGCTTCTCTCATCAACGTAAAACTTAACAGTTCATGCTTGGCGTTGCTGAGATTAATCGCCTTGCCAACCCCGGTCTGTCGCGCTTTCAGATTCGTCAGACCTTGCGGCAAGAAAGACTCTTTCAACTCATCCGTTTTCTCTTCAGAAATGCTCCCCTCGCGAATCTGAGCCAACAGTCCTTTCGCCTTCGGACTAATGTACTCAGCCGCCTCAGTCAGGTTGCTGTCAGCCATCGCCACACAGAACTTCGCTAATGCTTCTTCTGCAGAACCGGCCTCAAATTTCGAAGTTCCTGCCGCACCACCGGGAATTCCAGGCCCACCGGAATTCAGCGCGCCCGGAGCCATCATGGCCGCAGGATTACCAGCATGAGCTCCACCTGGTCCGGCGGCTGCGCCAGCTCCAGCCGCGCCTGCGGTCATGTTGGCAGGAATGCCACCCGGCTGATTATGCGCGCCGCCGGGCATCGCCGAGGTGTTTGACGCAGGGGCTCCCTGACCGTGACCTGCAGGCATGGTTGCCGGAGTCGCCGAAGTTGGACCGGATGCCGCGTGACCGGACATCGGTGCCTGACTAGCATTGGCCATCATCTGCTGTGGAGTCATCGAAGCAGAACTCGGCGCGGCAGCGTGGGCACTGGAAGGAGCCCCATGAGCACCTGCAGCCGCGTGAGCTGACGATGGCGCACCTTGCATTGGCATTCCATGACCGCCGCCGGGGGCTTGACCGTGCGTCGGCGCTTGTCCAGGTGCCGCGCCGTGAGCTCCAGGGGGGGCGGAAGTCATCATTGGCATGTGCCCAGCGGCTGGCGCACCTGCAGCCGGTGCCGCAGCAGGAGGAGCCGGCGGCTTGGACGATCCGCAACCCACAACCAACGAAGTTGCCAAGCCGATCGTTCCGCACCAGATCGTCAACGTTTGCTTCTGGATTACGCTAGCCATGCACAAAGTCCTCTAGAACGTCTGTCGAAGACGAAGGCCGTCTTAAATCAGGCTCTTTTCTGAAATTGCAATGCGAGACAGGACCGCCGGTATGAGTGCCAAAACGCCCACGATTCCATAAATAATGCCGTGCCTGTCACTCTTTCGCAAGGAGTTCTTTCGATCTGAATGCCACGTCGACCACACCTTCGGCCCGAAACTATCCATTTCAGACCTCCGCGCAGCCTGGACGCCACCCCATTCGGATAACCGCGTGGGCGATGCCGGCGATGCCCACGCGGTTAAACTAAAGCGCGCACATGGTACGATTGTCCTGTGCCGCGAAATCGGCGATGCCCTAACTCTCGCCTGGACAAACACAAGTAATGACAGCGGTCCGCCTTAGCCTGCCCGTCCTTCAGAACTGGGATTGCCACAATTGCGGCGGTTGCTGCCGACAACATCAGATCGAAATCACCGCAGAAGAACGACAGCGAATCATCGATCAGCAATGGACCGAAGCCGACGGAGTTCCCGCCGACAAGGCCATCGTGCCGATGAGCGGATTGTTCGGCACCCCGCGCTACCGCCTGGGTCACCAAGCAGATGGGGCCTGCGTGTTTCTCAATGAAAAAGGGCTGTGCCGCATTCACGCCAAGTTCGGCGAACTCGGAAAGCCACTGGCCTGCCGAGTCTACCCCTACGCGTTTCATCCTGCCGGCAAAACCGTGGCAGTCAGTCTGCGGTTCAGCTGCCCCTCCGTCGTGAAGAACGCGGGACGCCCGGTCAGCAGTCAGCAAGCAGAGATCCGCCGCATCGCCGACGCCGTCGTTCCTGGCGACTCGACAACAATCGCGGCCCCTCTTCTGAACGCGACAGACCGAGTCGACTGGTCAGACTTTCATCGCTTTGTCGATGCCTTGGATGCGACGTTGGCTCAGCCAAGCACACCGTTTCTCGACCGCGTGCTGCAAGCTTACGTCTGGACCAGCCTGGTCGGTCAGTCGAAATTCGCCAAACTTCGCGGCGACCGCATTCGCGATTTTCTGGAACTCGTCCAGACCGCAGCCGCCGCGGAAGCTCCGTCGCTGCAGTCAAATATCATGGAACCAACCAAGGTCGGCCGGCTCTACTTTCGGCTATTGGTCGCTCAATACGCTCGCAAAGACACCGCGGCCAGTGTCGCCGAAGGGTGGCTCGGTCGCTGGCGTCTGCTGCGAGCAGTCTGGAAATTCTCCCGCGGTCAGGGCAACATCCCGCCGCTGCAGGCGTTGTTTCACTCGGTCCCTTTTAGTGCCTTAGAGCCTCCGTTTGGGCCCCTTTCTCTCGAACAACAGGAAATCTTCACCCGCTACTTTCGGGTGAAGGTCCAAGGCCTGCATTTCTGCGGCCCCGCCTACTATGACGTCCCGTTCGTCGAAGGCTTTCACAGTCTGTTGTTGGTCCTGCCGGTGACGATGTGGATCGCCAGATGGCTGGCCGTCGGCGAAGGAAGAAATCAACTCACGACCGACGACATCTCGCACGCTTTGTCGATTGTCGATCATCATCACGGCTACTCTCCCGCCCTCGGCCAATCCGCCGCCCGCAGCCGCGTTCGCTCACTCACGTCCACCGGAGATATTCCCCGGTTGGTGCAGTGGTACTGTCGATAATCATCTGGCGACAACGGGCTGACCCTACATCCCGCCCGACGACTTCGCTACTTTATTCCGTATGACTTCATCCGACTGGCCCCGACTCTCCCAACCGCTGTCACTGTCGCGGCACGACGTACACGTCATTCGCATCCCGCTGCAGGTCGAAGACAACACGCTCGATCGCTTGAAGACGATGCTCTCACCCGAGGAAGTCGCACGAGCGGATCGATACAAGGTTCCGCAACCACGTCGCCATTTCATCGTCTGCCGCGCCACTTTGCGGCAATTGTTGGCATCATGCTTGAACTGTGCAGCCAACGCCGTGCAATTCGATTATGGCCCGCACGGCAAACCCTCCCTGCGACGGTCAACGGCCTCGGACTCACCAATCGAATTCAGCGTGTCGCACTCTGCTGATCAAGCGCTAATCGCCATCACACTCAATCGGCAAATCGGAGTCGACATCGAACAGATCGACCCCGCAGTCCGTATCTTGAAACTGGCCACTCGGTTCTTCTCGTCGCGCGAAGCGGCCGAGCTCACCAACCTGCCCGAGTGCGATCAACTCGCGGGTTTCTATCGCGGCTGGACATCCAAAGAGTCCTACCTGAAGGCCACCGGCAGCGGATTGTCATTTCCACTCAACAAATTTTCTGTCTCGCTGAATCCACACCAACCAGCCCGATTGTTCGAGGTCGTCGATCAACCTGCTGAACTCGACCGCTGGCAGATCCTGGCTCTTGACCCTGCCCCCCATTTCGCTGCCGCCGTTCTGTACGAAGCGACCAGTGCCGAACCGACCACCTTATATCTGTGGTCGCTCAGCCCCAGAGCGGACTAAATAAGCCCGCAAGCGAATCGGAGTGATCGTCTTCTGGGAGGGCGAGGCTCCTGCCGAGCCGCTGAGTCTCGTCGCGTTCGATCAACAAAGAGATAACTTCGATATTGCGGCGGATCTGTTTAGACTGCGACCGGCGTCACTTCGTCACAGGTCACAGTGAATCCTGCCAGCGTGTTCGGGCCAAAGGTGGTACTGATCGCCACATCGGTGGCATCCCGACCTCGCGCAATCAGCACTCGGCCAATTCGCGGGACGTTGTTGCGTGGATCGAAGGTGTGCCATCGCCCCCCCAGGAAGGCTTCAAACCAGCCGGCGAAATCCATCACGCCGTAAGGGGGCAACGTCCCTGCATCACCAAGATACCCCGTGCAGTACCGAGCTGGAATATTCAGACAGCGGCACAGCGTGACGGCCAGATGAGCATAATCCCGGCACACGCCAATCCGCTCACGAAAGGCTTCCACAGCAGTTCGAGTCGCTCGGGCCTGCATGTAATCGAACTTGATGTGGTTGTGGACGAAGTCACAAATCGCCTGCACCCGAGCCCAGCCGAGCGGCGTTTGCGCAAACTGCTTCCAGGCAAAATCACTTAGCAGATCCGTTTCGCAATACCGGCTTCCCAGCAGGAACGGCAGCGTATCTTCCGGCAGTTCCCAGACAGGATGCTGGCGAGCATCGTAAGCGGCGGGATCAGGAGTTCCCTTCAAACGAAGAACCGCAGT
>DASYEA010001073.1:0-4357 GCA_036499265.1 Schlesneria sp.
ACAGAACAACCGAGGGATGGTATCTTGCCGGGATCATTGTTCGCCCTCGCCAAATCGACCCGCCAACCCCAACGTCGAGAGCATCTGTTCGAGCGCAAAGTGCGGTGACGCGGGATCGCATCGTTTCACGCTATGATTTCCCGGCCAGTCCACTCGTTCGGTCACATTGCTCACGGGAGGTCGCGGCATCACAGTGGGCCCGGTTTGTTTCCCGATCAGCCTGAGGCCTTCCAGCAACGAGCTATGCTCTTGTGGACTGATCCTCGACAACAGAGCTTCTTCCCAGCGCATACGCGCGACACTCACGCGGTCGATCAACTGTTGGCCCGACTCTGTCAGCAACAGGACTCGTTTGCGTCGGTCAGTCACCGACCAGCTTCGATCGACCAATCCGTCCCTTTGCAGACGATGGATCAACGAACTGACATTCGATTCCGACTGGACCAGGTAATCAGCCACCTCGGACTGAGACAATCCGCGGGCTCCGGCTCTTGAGAGCGCTTCCAAAGTCAGATAGCGACCTTCGGTCAATTCGAAACGCTCGAGAAACTCGACGAGCCGTTGGCGGACGATGTTTGCCGCGTGCAGCAAAGTCGTGACCAAATCACCACTTGCGTCGAGAAAACCGGAACTTCCAGCGCTGCCCGCTCGAATGACTTCCATCCAAGAATCCCCGATTCATGCAAAGACGAAGCATCACATCCTCCTGATTCGGCCGCAAATGCTTCGCAACTGAAGGAATTCCCGTTACAAACGGTACACGTTAACACTTGGCCAGTTGGTGATCAGCCAGATAGGACGCAAAGTCTGATTGGATCGTTCGTGCTTATGGCAGCGGTCTGACCGTCGGACCAGAATCCGGCAAAGTATGCCGATCTATTGGTTCGATGCTGAGAGGGGACGCAGACGTCCGGGAACCTGTTTTTGATGAAATCTCGCCGAAACAGATTCAATCCTTGAGGTGCGGCGAGGCCACGGCTACTATTTTCCGCGTGAGACGCTGTGCCACTGGGCACTCGGAGGCGTCCCACTTTCATCAGTCCTGCGGACGAATTCTGATGAGTGACTTGTTGCAATTGGAACTGACGGATCGACAACGTGAACTTCTGCTTCGTGGCCTGCGGTTTGTCCGCAGCAGCCGCATGCTGGAAATTCGCGACTCGTCGGACATTACCGACGATCAGAGAAAAGGCGAATTGGGCGAATTGCGTCAACTCGCTGAAATGCTGGCCAAAGAAGCCAGTAAACCGGCTGCCCATGGATAGGCAGCTGTCTCGCTGACATGAATGTGCAAAATCAAGCAGCCGCCATCATTGGCGGCTGTTTTTATTTCATTAGCCAATCTCGCCAAGAGATTGGGCGCTACCCCATCAGATCCGAAATCGGACCCAAGCTGTCCACAAACTGCTCGGTATTAACGTCCATCTTGTTCATGATCGTCAACAACAGATTGGTCAATCGAGCATCGCCGTCCACCGGCGAATGACACAAGTGATAATGACCACCGTGATTGGCCAGATCGTATTTCTTGATCTTCGGCAAGTTGTAGTCGATGTGCTGACCATGCTTTAGACCCAGCGATCGACCACCCGCCAGCACCGTCGGCAAATTGGCATTGCCGTGACTATGACCGTAGCTCATCCCGCTGCCGAACAATACGACTGTCCGATCCAACAGCGATTCCTCGCCATCCTTGATCGCCTGTAACTGATCGAGGAAGTAGGAAAACTGTTGCGCGATGAATGCATCGCTACGACTTAGCCGCGCCATGATTTCCGGGTCACCACTGTGATGCGACAGCTCATGCCGACTCTGGCTGATGCCGATTTCCGGGATCGGCAGCCCGTTCCCCTCGCTACCGCTCATGTAGGAAACGACACGAGTCATATCCGTCCGCAAGGCGAGCACAATCAAATCGTACATCGTGCGATAGTATTCGCCCGCCTGATTACGTGGGACATCGCGTTGAAGCCGTTGCGTCGTCTCGGCGTCGACGTTTGGCTTCGGAACATTAAGCCACGAGTCCAACCGCTCGGCTCGAACTTCGACTTCGCGGACCGAGCCGAGATATTCATCCAGCTTACCGCGATCTTCCGTCCCCAGATCCGCCTTCAGTGATCGTGCGTCATCCAGGATCGCATCCAGGACACTGCGACGGCGATCAAGTCGACGGCGGCGAGATTCGATCCCCCCGGGTTCTTCACCAAACAGGCGGTTAAAGACTGTCTTGGGATTGTCTTCGGCGGGGAGAGGCACGCCATCTCGCGACCAGGCGAGCGTCGAAGCGTTATTCGGCTGTCCCACTCCGGCCGCGATCGATAGCTCCAGCGAACCGAAACGCGTATGCGGCGAGGTCACTTCGGCAATCAACTGGTCGCAGGACACCGTATTCTTGTAAGCGCCCCCTTCCTGATTGATCTTCGCGGCCGTCAGCCACGTGTCGGCACAGACGTGAGCCTGTCCAATCCCACCTGGATGATGCAGCCCGCTGATCGGCGTGATGTTCTGCCGATGCTTTTCCAGCGGCCGCAATGGTTCGCTGAACTCATAATCTCGCCCGGCCGAGGTGATCTGCCAGGTCAACACATTGACGCCGTTCGGAATGTACACAAACACGCTGCGTCGGGGCTTGGGATCGACTTCGGCACCGGTCGCCCGTAGCGGGACCATGGAATTCAGTAGCGGCAACGCGATCGAGACGCCTGCCCCTTTCAACATTCGTCGACGGTCGAGCAGCCATTTCTGCGTGATGATTGAGCTCATTCAAACGGCCTTCCCGGTGGAGTAATCTTCGTCGGTGATTGATCTTCTTTATCGGCTTTGAAACAGTTCCGACAGCACCAGCGCCTCAACAATGGAAGCCAGCCGATAACCATCGTGCTGACTTTGCTGCGCCAAGGCCGCCAACTGCGTGCGGTCATCAATCGTCATCGCTCGTCGCAGTGCGTAGGTCGAGAGCTTCTCGACGAATGCCAAATTGAACTTGTCGAGATCCGACAACAAGATCTCTTTCAGGCCTTCCGCATCGTGAAACTTTCGCCCATCGACAAGCTGTCCGCTGGCATCGATCACGGGGTTGTTGCCCGTGCCATCTTTGACAAATTCTTCCGTGCGATAGCGACCGATCGCGTCGTAATTGTCGAATGCGAATCCCAGTGGATCGATTTTCTTGTGGCAGGACGCGCAGTTCGCATCGCTCAAGTGCGCCACCAGCTTCATGCGCAACGTGGTCTTCGGCTGCGTCGGCGGAGTCGGCTCCACTGGTTTGACGTTAGCAGGGGGCGGAGGTGGCGAACGTCCAATGATTGATTCCATGACCCATTTTCCTCGGTGAATCGGTCGATGCCGCGTTCCGTCGGAAGTGAGCGTCAGGACCGAAGCTTGAGTTAACAAGCCCCCACGATGATCTTCGGGCTTCAAAGCGATTCGCTGAAATCGATCCTCTGAAACATTGGGAATCGAGTAGTGCATCGCCAGTCGGGCATTGCACATCGTCCAATCGGAATCGATGAACTCGCGGAGACTCAGATTCTGCTTCAACACGTGGTCAAAGTAGGCCGTGGTCTCGTTGATCATGCTTTTCTGCAGATGATCATCGTAGTCGGGATACAGCTTCTTATCCGGCGGAAACATACCAACGCCGCGAAGCTGCAGCCATTGCCGAGCGAACCCGTCTGTCAGTCGCTCGATCTTCGGATCTCGCAGCATTCGGCCCACTTGGGCTTTCAAGACGTCTGGCTGATGGAGTGTGCCACTCCGAGCGGCGGCGAGCAGTTCTTCGTCGGGCATGGTACTCCACAGGAAGTACGACAACCGCGACGCCAGTTCCCAATCGTTGATCTGGCGATGATTTTCTTCTCGCGAACCTTCGACGATGTAGAAGAAGTCTTTCAGACACAGGACGGCCAGCATGCCCGTGCGAAGTGCCGCGATCGGCTTTTCACCTTTGGCGATTTCTGCCTGCATCAAACCCACCAGTCGATCAACTTCTGCAGGCTTTATCGGTCGGCGCAGCGCCGCCTCGGCAAACCGAGTGATCACGTCGCGCGCTTGCGAAGGATCATCGTTGTTAAGTGCGAATCGCTGCTGAACACGCGTCGGAAACGTGGGTAAGATCGGGCCTTCCCATTCGACCCAGTCGACCAGCAGAAACGGTTCGATCGGGTTCCCTTCTTCGTCAGTCAGCTTTCGCTGCCAAGGGAAACGACCATCCTTGATACTGAAGAACGGCTTCGCACCACTCCGGCCCGCACGCCCAAGGTTGGACGGTGCCGGAACTTCATTGGTGGTCCGAATCACGTGCGTGCCAGCCGTGAAATGAGTCTGGAACTCGACAACGATCGGCTGATCCTCGGGT
>DASYEA010001074.1:0-2398 GCA_036499265.1 Schlesneria sp.
CTTCTGCTGCAAAGTCGGGCAGATGCTTGGAGACGGGGTCGTCGATCGATAACTTTCCTTGTTCGGCCAGCTTCATGATCGACGTTGCGGTTGCCAGCGGCTTTGTCAGCGAGGCGAGATCGAATACCGTGTCGTCCATCATCGCCAGGTGTTCAGGTTCGACTCGTTTGTCTCCGTAAGCCTTCAGCCAGGCAATCCCTTTCGATCTTCCGATCAGGACGACGCAGCCCGGCATTTTCTTGTCCGAGATGGCGGTGGCAATCAAGCCGTCTATCTCGGCGAGCTTATCGGCATTCAAACCCAGATCGGTGGGAGTACGTTGAGGCAGGTCAGCAGCATGAAGCTGATGACAAGCGGCGACACACAGAAGCAGGGAAAACGTGCGCAACATGGAATGGCTCATTAATCTGGCGTGACGATTTCCGATGCCGTGTTTTCTCGTAGGACGGGTTTCCAACCCGTCACTTTTCGCTGAGTGCGATGAGACACACAGGCCAACCTCAAACGAAAAGACAAAGAGACGGCGACGGATTGGAAACCCGTCTTACGAAGAGGAGAGCGCATCGTGATCTAAACCTTTTTCAGTTTGCCAAGGAATTCCTCGAACGACTTGGCGAGGTCGCTGATCTGCTTTCGATCAAATCCGCTTTCACTGAGGGACCAGAGCTGAACCTTGCCGGCATTCAAGACGACGACGTTTTTCTCGGCCAGGGCGACGGGAAGGAACTCGGAGGGAAGTTGCAGTTCGCTGCGAAAATGCAGTGATTCCCGGCGAATGTCGCCGAGTTCATAAAAATAGCTGATGGTCTGCGGTCCCGTCGGGCCCTCGAACTGCCGGTGGCTGGGGATGCCCCCGTTGACTTGTTCGAGGAAGCGAGCGTAGTCCTTGGGGAAGACAAACCTCAATTTCTCGGCGACTGTCGCAATTTCTGCAGCCGTCTGCTTCTTGCCGCTCTTCTTCCAGGACAGTGCTTCGTCGGACATATTATTTTGCCTCCTGCAATTGTTGGATCCACCCGGTGAACATCTCGACTGCCGCTTGGTCAACCTGCGTCGTGGCGAGTTGTGGCATCTGGCCACGACCACGGGTCGACATTCGTTTCAATAGCACGGATCGCTCGGGATGACCCGGTGCGACGATTCTCGCGTCGGGGATGCCGAATTTGTCGTGATGCGGAACGATATCGATGATTTTCATTTTGTCGAGGGCTGTCACGAATTCGAGTTGCATTTGCGAATTGCCGCCACCTGCTTCGATGTGGCAGATTGCACAGTTACTGTGCAGGTAGGATCTGGCTCGGTCTTCCAATGTCGCCGTTCGATCGTAAGGGTCTGCCAGTCGTTGGTAGTTGTTATTCGGCAATGCCAGCAGGTTCGCTCGGGCTGGCCCACGTTGTTCCTGTGAGTTGCTCATGACGGTAATCTTTGCATTCACCGCTGGGTCATCAAGCCCAGACTTCTTCAGATCATCGCGCAACCGATTGCGCGCGTCATGCACCCACTCCTGATCCTGAAACAACCCCAAGCGTTCCAGAACGCTGAGTTGATTCTCAATGGTGCCCCCATAGTCATGAACGCGATTCATCTGTGGGGTGCTTAGTCCTAGCACGAATGCGGAGGCGCGGCTATGGCAGACCATGCACTCGGTGCGGCTCGGATAGTGCCAGGGCAGTGCGCGAGATCCCGCTGGGGTCGTAATCGTGAAGTCGCGATCGAGCCCCTCTTTCGTGACGAGTGTCGCATCCGTCTGCTCATCATTCCAAGCATAGGAATAGCCGATCCATTCGTTCTGTTGCTTCGTGAACAAACGAGTCTCAATCCAGCGCTTTGACGTTGGATCACCGTCTGTCGTTTCGATGGCGAATGATTTCACCAGGACCGTCTCGTTGGGAAATCCCCAAGCCTTCGTCGCATGGAATTCGATCTTCGGATTGTCTCCTGGGACGGCGATGAATCGCGACTTAAGCGATCCGTCGGACCACAAGGGAGAATTGACCGAGTACGGAATCAATGCTGGTTCGGTGACGTGGCCCTTCACCGCTTGAAATAGGCCACTTTCGCTAAGCTTTCTTGGAAAAGCGGTTGTCGATTCAGTGATCGGTGCAGGAACCAGGGCATAGTATCCCCCTTCTGCGTTCCCCGCGTGATCACAAATCAGCAACTCACCGTGCGAGTCTGTGCCGAACCCGGTGATGTGAAATGGCGTGTCGACCAATTCTCGATGCCACGTGACTTTCTGTCCGTCATGGCGGGCTCCCCAGACCTTCCCGGTCGAATGATCACCGTAGACATATGCACCTGTTAAATCTGGCAGCTTGTTGCCGTGATAGACCACTCCGCCAGTCAGTGACCGCGATTCATTGTGATGATGTTCGAGCGTCGGCTTCACATGTGGTGT
>DASYEA010001075.1:0-3930 GCA_036499265.1 Schlesneria sp.
ACTCGCTGTCGGCGCCGTGCAGGTCGACGAAGCGGTGTGCGGCATTCGGATGGAAGGCCCACGGAATGTCGCCGGTCGCGGATCGAGCGGTCGCGGTCCCCGATTCCGCCACAACCAGCGTCTTCCCATCGGGCAGGCTCAGACGATGGCCGGGGGTCATCGATTCAAAGTCGGGGATCTGCGAAGTGTCAGTGAATCGCTTTTCCGTCGTCAGATAGAACTTGCCTTGAGCATACGCGAGCCACCGGACGCGATCACCGGGAAACTTCAAATAGAACTCGTCCCAGACGCCACCGGCGGGGTGTTGATATTGAACGCGGCCAACAACGTCGAAGCTCTTCTTTTCGAATGTTCCCGTCATCCCCTTCTTGACCGGCGAATTGGTCTCGAATAGGTCAGCGACTTTGCCGAGGTCTTCCAGCTTTTTGTCGGTGCGGGCGACGACCGAGTGGCAGAAGTCACAGACGGTAACGAGCGCGGTGCTCAGTTGAAACTCAATCGGGGCGCCACAGGCCGGGCAGTTCGCAATGCGCTGCTTCACGCGAGACCTCCCGAGAAGATCTTACGCTGGCAGTCGGTTCGGAATCTGGAAGCCTCGATCAACACTGAAGTGGCCCCGGTTGTCTCTCAAGAAGCGTTGGCTATGTACTGTACCGTTGATGACTCAAGAGTGTGGTGTGCGAGCCACGATAAACTTCCGTGTGATCTACGTCAAAACGGCAGCCAGACATTCCGGATCATAGAAACCGCGCACTATTTCGTCTGTCCGGAGGATTGAGGGCGAAATCGTTCGCTGAGGAAATACAGCGGCACACCGAACAGGAAGGGGACAGCAATCAACGGCAGCAACGGCGCGGCATAAGTGGTGGCTGAATACAACCCAAAACCACACATCCCGCAAAAGAGCAGCGGACACAGTGGGAACAACGGAGCTCGAAAAGGTCGCTCGATCTGGGGATCTTTCACTCGCAACACAAAGTACGCGATACCCGTCGTCAAGAAGAACAGCCAGAAGATCGGGGCCGAGGCGGCATAAAGAGTCTCGAACCCGCCGTAGTACTTGCCCCAGGGAACTGGAGAGGCGTGGATGGCGGCCAGCCCCGCGTCAACCGCTTTGCGACCGGCATCGGTCCCCACGCAAAAGATCATGGCCGAAGCAATCCCACCTTGGACCAGTAGCGACCAGACAGGTGCTTTCGACCAGGTGGACCACCGTCCCAGCAGCGAGAAGACTCGATGATCGGCCCCGACCGTGGCGTGTAATCGAGACACGGAAAAGACCAGGCCGTTGACGCTTCCCAAGGCCGACACCATCACCAGCACGCTGATCGCCCGCTCGCCGAACGACCCGAACACCTTCTTCATCGCATCGCTGGCAGGCTGATGCGAGGCTCGCAAGCCTTCAAACCCGAGTGTCGCCAGATAGGCGGCATTAATCAGGACGTAGCATGCCGTAATGATGCCAATCCCGAGCAGCAGGGCTCGCGGAATATTTCGCTGACGATCACGGACGTCGGCGGCCACGAAGGCGGCGTCGTTCCAGCCTCCATAGGCGTACAGAATCAGGATCATGGCGAGTGAGATCCCCGGACCTTCGACTGGCTTTTCCACAACCAACGGAGCTGAACCACTGGCACTCAGGCCACCGATGATCAGCATCATGATCCCCAATGTCTTCGACGCGGAGAGCAGGTTCTGAGTCCACTTGCCCGAATGAATCCCCAGGCAGTTCAACAGCGTCAGGCCCGTCACGCCAGCCAATGCAAACCAGACGACGAAACATTCCTCAACCCCGAAGACCTTCACTGCGTACTCGGCGAAAACGTAGGACAACGCTCCGATGCTGCCGGTCTGGATAATCGCCAGTTGCGACCAGCCGAACAAGAAGCCAATCGAAGGGCCGAATGCTCGCGTCAGATAGTTGTATTCGCCACCCAGGCGCGGGTAGGTCGTGGCAAGTTCCGCGTAGCAGAGAGCCCCAACGAATGACAGTCCACCGCAAATCAGCCACAGTCCGAGGCCGGTCCAGGGGTCGGGGACGTTCGCGAAGATCGTGCCCGACATCTTGAAGACCGTCGTGCCGATCACGATCCCGATGATCAGACTGACGGCATCCCAGACGCTCAGGGCCGCCGTTTCCTTTTCGGGCAGATCAGACACGGATTGAAAACTCCACAGTTGGGTTCCCCTGAGCGGGGGGCGTAAGCCCCCTGGCCAATCATGGGGTCGACGTAAATCTTGCCAGGGGGCTGACGCCGCCCCGCTCAGGAAGACTTCTTCTTACTGCGCGACAGTGGCGTGGAACCCGGCATCATTCAGAGCTTTGACCAGAGCCTTGCCGTCGAAGTTGCCTTTAACGGTAATGGATTCGGCGTTCGCCTTGGCGTCTTCGGATTCAACTCCGTCAACACTCTTGATCGCTTTCTTGATGGCATTGTTGCATTGTCCGCAACAGTTATGCACCCCTTTCAATGTCACGCTGGTGACTTTGCCTTCCTTTGCACCGCTGTCATCTTTGACCGTCAGATCCTTATTGTCGACGACGCCATGAAATCCCGCAGTAGCCAGGCTGTCGAGGACCTTTTGAGCAGTCTTCACGTCTGACGCGGTGAATTTCACCGAGCCATCTGCCTTGCTGGCTGTTCCTTTGACCCCTTCGGCATCCAAGACTTTGGCGACGGCTTTTTCGCACTGTCCGCAGCAAACGTGAGTCTTCTTGAGTTCAACCTGGACATCGGCAAACGCCGAGCCAACGGTGGCACCTACAACAGCGATCGCGGCCAGAGATGCTTTCAATAGATTCATCGCTCAACGTCCTTCAAGAGACTTGGGAACAAAACCGGTGCCCGCTGATGTTCGTGCGCCGCGACCGCATGATGAATGCGACATCGACCAGCGCGACGCGGATCAGTCTGACAAACGTCAGCCATCAACGCCAGACTGCGATCACGTCGCCGATCTTCAACGACTTCTCTGCCAACTTAGAATTTGTATTTTGCAATTCACTATTGCAATCTCCTCGCTGCTCGCAACAACTTGGAATGCTCCTCCGCCACAGCTACACTCCGCTCGCCGCGCAGAACTCTGCAGGCCACATTTCCCAGGATCGTTGCATCGAAGAAGGATCTCTCATGAGTCGTGTTTGGTCGTTCGTACTGCTGGGCCTTGGCCTCGCATCACCGCTGGTTGCGGCGGAGACTCCGAAGAAGGTCGTCGGTTCACTGACGTATCCGGAATCTGTTTGCTACGGACCAGGCGGCGCGCTGTACATCTCTGAGATGGGCGAGCCCGGTAAAGATGGTGACGGCAAGATCACAATGCTGAAGGATGGCAAGACGCAGACGTTCACCGACAAGCTGGATGATCCCAAAGGGCTCGTCTACTTCAAGGATCACCTCTATGTGACCGACAAGACGAAGGTCTTGAAAATTGATGGCAGCGGGAAGACCAGCGTCTACGCGCCGCCAGAGATGTTCCCGAAGACACCGTTGTTCCTGAACGACCTGGCCATCGATTCCGGTGCCGGGATTTTCCTGGTCAGTGATTCTGGCGACCGGCAAGGAAAGGGAGGCGCCGTCTATCGAATCGACGTGCGACTGAACAAGATCGACACGCTCGCCAATACCGAAACGATCCCCGAGTTGCACACACCCAATGGTGTGGCGTTTGACGGCGGCGACAGCATTCTGGTGGCCGACTTCGGTACCGGCAATCTGTTCCGCGTGAGAACGTCAGATCGCACCGCCGCCAAAGTCGCCGAAGGCATGGATGGGGCCGACGGATTGATCTGGGACAACTTCGGACACCTCTTTATCACCTGCTGGAAGACCGGCAAGATCTTTGGGATTCCTCAACCGGGCGTCGCTCCGATTCTGATGGGTGAAGGCCTGGAATCGGCGGCCGACTGCTGCCTGTCATCCGATGGAAGCC
>DASYEA010001076.1:0-4504 GCA_036499265.1 Schlesneria sp.
CGCACCAGATTAATGGACGGCCGACAGGCAAACCCAGCCAGCACGCCAACGGCTCCGCCCATCACGGACAGTGTGATGGTTTCTCGCAGAAACTGCGTCGTGATGTCTCGTTGACGGGCTCCAAGAGCCCGGCGGATGCCAATTTCCTTGGTCCGTTCGGTCACTGTTGCCAGCATGATGTTCATGATGCCGATGCCACCCACCAACAGTGAGATGATCGCAATGATCCCCAGGAACAGCATAAACATCAGTCTCATCGCACGTGCGCGTTCCAGCAATTCCAGTGGCACCGTGATGCCGAAATCGACTGTCTTATGATGAGGTCCCAGCGTTGACTTGATGATTTCCGCTGTCTCTACCACGTGGGCTACTTCGTCCACTTGCAACGTGATCTGACTGAGTTGGACGCGTTCCCCTTCGAACGAACCGCTACGGCGTGTCAGCACCAGATCGCCGATACGCAGCCACAGTGTTTCGATTGGAACATAGACATCGCGAGAAAAGTCCTGGGCCGCCATTGAGCCACCGATCGCCGCCGACGGAGCTCGTTCTTTCAGAACTCCGACGACTTGATAGTAGTCGCGTTCGATTTTGACCGAGCGACCAAGAGGGTCCTGATGGGCGAACAGACGATCTGCTGTTTCGGCAGCCAGCACGCAGACGTTCTGTTGCTCGGCTCCATCTGATCGATCCAGAAACCGGCCGCGATCAACATCCAATCGAGTCACTTCGGCATAGTCGGGGGTACACCCCACCATTCGCCCATCGACTAATCGATCTTCGTAGCGAAATTCTCGCCGCACTTCACGGATTGGGATAGCGCGCTTGATCGTCGGCAGCGTCTCTTTCAGCCGCGCCAGGTCGTCGCGTGTGATTCCGTAGGGAATGATCCCTCGCTGACCCGCAGTCGCCTCCGCGGGCGGCTTGATCGATCGCACGATGACATTGTCCGCGCCCAGTCCTTCGATCTGCTTCTGAACCGCCTGGCCGATTCCTTCGCCAATGGCCAGCAGCCAGATCACGCTGGAGACACCGATGGCAACGCCCAGGATTGTCAGCAGCGATCGCAACGGATGCAGGAACAGTCCTTTGACGCTGCTCCAGAAGGACCGGATGAACGTTTCGAAAAACGCGATCACGTCGCGCCTCGCGCGGCCACGTCACTGGTTGAGGCTGCCGGAGTGGTCGCAGGAGCAGCAGGCTTGACTTCCTCGCCAGGCTTCGATTTATTGGCAATGTCCTCAGTTTCGGGGAGACCGACCCGCAGTAAGTGGGCGCGCGGGTTCATTAGAAAGTCATCGGTGGCCAACAGTCCATCTTTGACGACGATGAACTTGTCGTTAATCGAACCGATCAGTAATTCTCGCAACTCAAGCTTGCCTGACGCGGGACGCAAAATTGAGTAATGTTTGCCTCCGCGTTCGACCACGGCCTGGATGGGGACCTGCACGACATCCGGAATGGTTTCGACGCGAATCGAGACTTGAGACGACATGCCCGGCTTCAAGGCAGGAGGAGGGTTATCGACGATGATAATCGCGTCGTATTCCTTCGTGTTCGGATTGAACCAGTTCTCGTCTGATGCGTAGGCGCTGACCGTTTTCACAGTCCCTTGCAGTTCCACACCGCGCAAGGCTTCGATCCGAACAACTGCGGCCATGCCGGGCTTCACTCGATTGACTCGTGCTTCGCCAATCTTGGCCTTCACCTGCATTTTGCCTTGATCGGGCAACTTGATGATGACCTGTCGTTCGCGAACCCGGTTTCCTTTGCGGATGAAGAAGTCATCCTCGCGCCAGCGGTTCTGATTGTTGTAGACGACTTGACCGGCGACAGTCGCTTTAATGATGCACTTGCCGAGTTGCGTTTCCAGATTGGCCAGCTTTTCGACTTCGATCTCGTGCTTGGCCTTCTCGGCTGTGACGTTGGCCTCTGCCGTTTTGATGTCCGAATCATGCTTCTTCATCGTCTTGGGTTTGGTGTAGTCGCGCAGTACCAGCAATTTCGTCTGGGCCGCTTCCAGATCCTTGCGATACTTCTGAACGGAGAATTGATCGCTTTGCAGTTGGGTGTCGGTGATGTAGCCCCGCGCTGCCAGTTTTTGACTGTGAACGTAGACGTTCTCGGCCCGTCGCGAATTCTCTTCGGCGACAAATAGCTCGCTCTGCAGCTTCTGTTCTTCCTGCACGTACGTTCCCAGTTCGTATTCTTTGCGAGCAATTGTGGCGGCATCTAAATCATTCTGGGCCTTGCTGTAGGCGGCTTCCGCAGTATTGACCGTAATCTTTTGCGCCGTCAAATCCTTACGAATCGTGGAATCATCGAGTTGAACCACGACGTCGCCCGGGCTGACAGGAGTTCCTTCCGCAGCGATTTCCAAGATTCGCACGCCCTCTGCCGACGCGACCTCACATCGCAATTCGATGTTGGAGGAACTTTCCACGTCACCACGTTCGACGATGTCATTTGCGAATTCGCCAACGGTCGGTCGCCGGGTGATGGCGTCGACGACATCACTCTTGCGATAGGAATAGACAATCCCACCGCCGATCGCACTGGACACGACAACGAATGCCAGTGCGGCGAACAAGCGTCGACGCAACTTGCCAGAACGAGACCTGGACGAAGGTGAAGATGAATCGCGCATGTGATGACGCTGAAACCAGAGAGGGCAATGTCGGGTGTGATGCTCCATCAGCATACACTGCTGCCGGGATAGGTGTCACGAATTCTCTGCACCGATCGCTCGGAACAAGGCGGAGTCAGCAGTGGTACCTCTCTCGGCCTGCGCGGTAAAATCGTAAAGGTCGTGGAGCAAATTAGAAGGGCGTGCGTTTGCCGAGCTATGAATCTTCGGCCGCACCTGCGGATGCTCGCGACCAATTGTCCGTGCCAACTGGCTATACCCGTGGACTTGGCGACGAGCGAAACGGCTGGCAAAAGATTGTCGGTCGCAATACTACTTTGCGGGGGCGGGAGGTTGATCAATGTCCATCGGCTCGGGAGGCAAGTCGCCAGGTCCCAGTTCCAGGAAGCCACCGGGTTGGATCGAGGCGTCGGGCGGGGAGAGCGGATTGGCGATTGATTCGTAAAAACGAGTGACGACGGTTTCGTCGGTCATTGGTCCGGGATCGCACCAGAAGCCTCGATCGTCGAGTTGCATGGTTCCCATGTCAAAATCGAGTGTACGTCGTTGGATCTCATAGTCCCCCCAGACTTGAATGAGTGCCAATTGCGACTGCTGCAAGTTGAACAGCGCGTCGACAAGGTCGCGAGCCAAAGTGGGGGAGGCTGGCAAATCCTTGCCGTCAACAACCGGTCTTTGCGGTTCCACCAACTTCAATCGCGCGACATCGGTCTGAGTGATGGCGACATCGACGGCCAGGCGGCGCAACTCCAGATTGAACTGATCCAGGCGAATCTGTCGCAACCTTGCTCGTAACCCGCGATGAAGATCGTCGCGCTGTGCCATGAGCGACCGTCGCGCCTGCTGATAGTCGATCAGCGACTGACGATAGACGTTTCGCTCAATTACTCGAGTGATTGGCAAGTCCAGGGTGACTCCGGCTGCGAGTTGGCCGTTGGAGCCGTTGAACTTGATGGGATTGTTGCCTGTCGTCCCCAGGTCTCCGGCAACATTCACTGTCAGATTCGTGCGAAGGGCGTTTGCGTTAAAGCGAATCAGTCGCCAGGTATCGACGAGCGAGGCCTTTGCGTTCATCCAGTCGGCTCGCCGAGACAACGCCAGTTGAAATGCATTCTCAGGGGTGACGGTGATGGGGACCAGCGTGATGCTGTTCAGTCGGATACGAGCCTGCAGCAGAGACAGTTCGAGCAGCGTCGCCGAGATTCTCGACAGGATTTCCGTTTCCGCACGGCGACGTTCTTCAGGTGTCAGGTCTTGATCTGCATCAAGTGAGTGCGCCTTGAGTTCGAGGGATTGCAGGTCATCGGTCACTCGTTGGCGGTCAGCTGCCAACTCGGAGATTCTGGAGTCCAGTGCGTCGACTGTCAGTGCTCGATTGTCGAACTGATTGCCTTGCATGTCGGCCAGCTTGGCGAGTTCAAGCAATGCTTGATGCCGTTGGGGCAAGCTCTGATCCAACCGCTGTAAGTCCGTGTGAAGTTGATCGGTGAATTGCCGTGTTCGCGCCGCGAGTTCCCCCGCAGCCGGCACGGAGGGAGGTGCATCCGGGGCCGATTGTGATAGCTGCTCCATCCGGTTCGCGATGTCTTCTTGCAATTGGGTCAACTCGGGACTGATCAAGTTGAATTGTTCGAAGAATAGATCTTTCAATTCGAGCGGAATATGTGGCGGAAGCCCCAGGCGGATCTTGTAGAGATCCAGCGCGCTTTCGTAGCCCGCGATCAGGTTGAGCAGTTCGCTTTGTCCGCTGTAGTAGGCCTGTCGCGCGAAGTCGACCTGGAAGCGGTTCTCCAGCCGACCTGCATCGAAGGCCGCATCGAGTTGCATCCAGGTATTGCGCAGGCCGGCAATTCGCAT
>DASYEA010001077.1:0-4750 GCA_036499265.1 Schlesneria sp.
CAAACCCATCCATACCCGGCATATGGACATCGAGCAACATCAACGCAAATGGCTGCTGGATGCGCCATCTCTGGTCGATCAGTTCCAAAGCTTCGGGACCGCTGGCCACGCTCGTTGGAATCATCTGCATCTGAATCAACAATTCTTCGATGATTCGCCGATTCGTTGGATTGTCGTCAACGACTAAGGCAGACAGTCCAGAGACCTGTTGAAGTGAAGCGGCCGGTATGGTTGCAGGCGGTTCCTGCGGGATCTGGAACTTTCCTTCGAACGAAAATTGGCTCCCCTTGCCCACTTCGCTTTCAACGTTGATACGACCGCCCATCAGTTGGACAAGGCGCGAGGAAATTGTCAGCCCCAGTCCCGTCCCCCCGTATTTTCGCGTCGTCGACGTATCGGCTTGCCCGAACGCTTCGAAGATCTTCATCAGCTTTTCCGGGGCGACCCCGATCCCCGTATCTGACACGTTGAAGCCCAGCACGACTTGATCGTTTTCTCGTGAGACTTCGTGGACCTCGACGACAACCTCACCTTGAGGCGTGAATTTGATGGAATTCGCAACCAGGTTCGTCAATACCTGGCGCAGCCGCAGCGGATCACCCTCCAACGAGACGGGGACTTCTGGAGCGATGCGGCAGGCCAGTTCAATCCCCTTCTCGGCCGCGCGAATGGCTAGCGCCCCCAGCAGTTCGTCGATTGTTACCCGGAGATCAAATGCGATCACGTCCAGTTCGAGTTTTCCGGCTTCGATCTTCGAGAAATCGAGAATATCGTTGATGATTGCCAGCAAGGCGTCGGCTGATTTGCTGACCATTTGCAGTGAGTCATGTTGATCAGCGGTCAGTGGCGATTCCAGTACCAGTTCGGTCATGCCAATGATGGCATTCATTGGCGTACGAATTTCGTGGCTCATGTTTGCCAGAAACTCGCCTTTGGCCTTATTCGCGGCTTCAGCCACTTCACGCGCACGATGCAGTTCTTGAGCTTCCATTTGAAGTTGATGAAAGATCAAACGGAAGGCGCGAGTCACGCGCGACAACTCGTCCTGCGAATCGACAGGTAACCACGGATCGGTCATTTCACCCAACAACATCCGTTGAGTGGCGAGGTCGAGTGCTGAAACAGTGCGAATGACGGCGAGATAGAATCCCACGAACAAATAGACCGCAGCGGCAATGAAGGGAAGCGTCGTCAGAACGACAATCAGGATGCGACGGTCGAACGACGTAATTCGCGCTTTCAGCCTTTGATCGAGAGCCGCTGAGACCAGGTCATAGAGTTCTGAGTCGGCGGCGATGGCGGCATCGCCCAACGCGTCCAGGTGTTTCAAATCGATCGAACTGACATCCGTTTCGACCTCGGCCAGAATTCGCAAGAACGCGCTGGTTGTTTTGGAGGACCTTTCGAGCGCTGGCTGCAGTTGATTCCCAAGGGATCGATCAGGCGATTCTTCAAATGCCACATTCAGATTGCGCTTCATGCCGCGTTCGCGTTTGGCGATCGCTCCGACCTGGCTCTTGATCTGGTAGGCGCGATGGGAGTCGTCAAAGTTGAAGGCAATGCGGTGATCCGCCAAACAGAGCGCCTGCTGGTTTTCTTCAGTTAGCTCGGGCAGGCGCTCGATCACGGCTTCCATCAAATAGTAGCTGTCCAGTTCTGGATCGAGGATCAGATTCGAGCGATCGCCGACATCGTTCATCATTTCAATAATGGCGGCAATCTGCCGCGAAAGTTCGTGAAAACGCTCTCCGGGCGAGCGACTGGAAGCCTGCTCCTGGCCTCCCAGAATCTGACGTTTGATTTCCGTCCAGTCGTTCGAGACTTTGAGTCTCGCGCCGAGTTTCTGATTGCAGCGATCAACTTCAGCAATCTGCCGCTGAAGTTCTTCCTGAAGTTCCTGTTCGCGGATCAAGGCGTTGTCCGCTCGACAATGAACGCGCCGCCGATGCTGCAGACCTTCCATTAAGTCGCGAAGTGGCCGCAGATATTCGTTGCCGTGCAGTTCTTGCCGGGCAAACTGGATGCGATCATTGAGCTCGCGGGTCAAAAACAGACTGACGAGCAACAGCGGTACCGTGAACAACACTGCAATGACCGCGAACTTGGCTGGATAAGTCAGCCGGTTCATCACCATCACGGCGGGTGTTACGAGCCATTTCATTGATGTCAGTTTGCGTTGCCCCTGCGCAGACCGCAAGCGGCATCAGGCAGGAACTGAGGCGATTCATCCTATCACCCATTTCGCTTGGGATTCGAATCAGGTAAATAATTAGCACGTTTGCATGAGGTGAACGATCTAAGATAGGGCCACGGTTATTCAGGAGAACTGGGCATGCTCCGATTGCCGGTAATGTTCACGTTTATCGTTGTGGGTCTGTCAGTGACATCGGCGGTCGCTGACGAGAGTCTGGTCGGAATGCCGCCAGCCGACGATCCGCGGCGTCCGGGGGCGATCGTCCTGCATGGAGGCGGGCGCATTACCAACGATGTCTTCGATCGATTTATCGAACTCGCCGGGGGTCGCAACGCATCGATTGTGTTCGTCCCTTCCGCGGGATTTCGCTTGGGGGACTACAAATCCGAGGCTGAATTTCTGGCCGTCGTTTCGCGACGGTATTCATCGTGGGCCAATCTGGAGCGAGCCGGCGATGTTCGCAAATTCCGATTTCTGTATACCGACGATCCGGACGATGCTGATAAACCCGAGTTCGTGAAGCCATTGGAAACAGCGACTGGCATCTGGTTTTCCGGTGGCGATCAAAGTCGTTTGAACTATCGCTATGTGGGCGAATTTCCCCGGAAGACAAAGTTTCAGGAACTGGTCCGACGACTGCTGGAACGCGGCGGCGTCGTTGGCGGAACCTCGGCCGGAACAGCCGTCGTCCCTGAAATCATGACGATGTGGGAAGAGCGCGACGACTCTGGTGCGCCAGCGAAGATTTTTGCCGCCCACGGGTTAGGGTTATTCGACAAAGCGATCGTCGAACAACATTTTGAAGCACGGGGTGGGCGCCTGGAACGCTTCACTGGACTGTTGCGAGACAACGCCCGATTGAACTCACTGGCGACTCGCCCCAATGCGGGCGAGCGTATGATCGGGATCGGTGTCGAGGAACCTTCCGCTCTGGTGATCCGAGGAAACCATTTCTCCGTTCTTGGAAACGGCAGTACTCATCTGTTCCTGAAATCGAATGTCGGGCGAACCATCACCTGGCACGAATTGAAGGCGGGCGAGTCCGCGCAACTGGGCCGCAATGCCCAGCATGATGTGACATTGGGGCGTGAAGAGTTGATCTTGCTGCGATGACTTTCAGTGTGACTCGACCAAGGACGGGGACAAAGAATGAATCCATCTGATTCAAATCAAAGTCACCATTCGCAACCCGCTGTACCATCTGCGGTCGAAATTCAGTCGAATATCAAAGAGAGATTGAGAGCTCTCAAAGCTGACCCCGCCGAGGTTGTTCCGGAACAGCAGCTAAGTCCGCGATGGCGATTCGCCCTCATTGTCATTGCGTCCATACTCGCGACGGTGGTCGTTGTTTTCTTGTTCATCGCCGCCGTGCGCCAGTACAGCCCGAAGTCGACAGTGCTTAGCGACGGTTGGATGCAAGTCGTTGATCGGCAATGGGGCTTTGAAGTCGACTTTCCGACCTGGTACACCAAAAGCTCGGATGGCCCGCAAGCCATACGATACGAATCACGGTTTCCAAACAATCCGAATATCCGGGTGCGAGTTACCAACTGGAAGTATAAGAGAGCGAAGACGGACAGCGCGGCTAACGAGTTGGCGGCGATTCTGAAGAGCGAGCGTCAACTGAGGCCTATCGAAGTTCTGGTCGATCGATCGACCGATCCCACTTCGCCGATGATCGAATTCATATCGACATGTGGTGCGCCGGGGGTGCAGTGGAAGGTCCGCGAACGAGTATTGATCCGTAAGGAGGTGATGCTCCGAATCGACCTCGTCAACCCTGAATTCGCACCGCCCGAGGACCTTAAACGGTTCCTGGATTCCGTTCACTGGCTCCCTTAGACGGGAAAATCAATCACTACGTGAATCTGAGCTAGCCCGCCCTCCGCTCTTCGATTCCTTCGATCACTTGAGACGGGTGCCTGGCTGGCAACCAGATCGGCTCGACCTTTCGCTGCTGGAAGAGTTGAGCATAGTGCAGGTGACTGGTGAAGACGAGCAATTGTTGGCCTTCTCGAGTGAAGTCCAACAGCGTATCTGCGGCGGCTTCGGACCGCTGCTGGTCGAAATTCACGGTGACATCGTCCAGAACCATTGGCAGTTCGATACCGTTGTTGGAGAAAGCCTTCACCATCGCCAAGCGAATCGCCAGGAACAGTTGCTCTCTCGTTCCGCCGCTCAGTCGCTCGGCCGGCCGTGAATCACCCGCATCATCATCGACGTAGAGGTGCTTCCGCCCCAGTGGGGTCCACAGGTGGTGATATTTGCCCAACGTCAATTTCTGCAGAAACGGAATCGCGGCGGCGAGCATCTCCGGTTGATTAGCCTGCTCGAACTGCGTGGCCACGTCGTCCACGGCGTCGCGTGCCAGCGAGGCGGCGAACCAGACTTGCCAGGCGTCACGGAGTTGAGCTTCGACTTGAGACAGTTCCGAACGGATTCGCGTGCTGCTGCGATCCGATTCCAGCGTCCTCAACTCTTGCTTGATTGTGCCGAGTTGCTCGAACCCTTGTTGTAGCCCCCCTTCGATCTCTTCCAATTCACGGCTGTACTGAC